>NZ_CP015411.1:0-237500 GCF_001750165.1 Pseudoalteromonas luteoviolacea | reverse complement strand
ACTTGGGGGCTGACGTGAGCTTTGACAATGAAATTGCTTACATTGCCAGCGTAAAATATCACTTCGAAACACTTTCTGCAGATTTAGAACTAAGGCATACACGTGCTGAATATGATTTAGACCGTATTGGTAGAGCAGACTTCTCTGGATCAAATATTACTTTTGACGGTAATAACACTGGTGTACTTTTTCACTGGAAATTCTGATAAAAGAATTTTGGCTCATAGGCTAACTAACCATTTATCCTATGAAAATAAAACAAAAAAGCCGAGCTAATGCTCGGCTTTTTCGTGTCTTATAAAGACTTACTCTGCAGACTGCGCGTCTTCTTGAACTTCTTCAGTCGCAACTGGGCGATCTAGTAGTTCAATATAAGCCATTGGCGCGTTGTCACCTGCACGGAAGCCACACTTAAGAATACGAGTGTAACCACCTGGACGATCCGCAAAACGTGGACCGATCTCAGAGAACAATTTACCAACTACTTCTTTATCACGCGTGCGAGCAAACGCTAAACGGCGGTTTGCTACGCTGTCAGTCTTAGCCAGTGTGATTAAAGGCTCAATTACACGGCGCAACTCTTTCGCTTTAGGCAAAGTTGTTTTGATGATTTCGTGCTTCACCAAAGAACCAGCCATGTTGCTGAACATCGCTTTGCGATGGCTGCTGTTACGGTTTAATTGACGACCACTCTTACGATGGCGCATGACCCTATCCTTCTAACTAAACTAATATAGTAATCTGATTATTCAGCTAGACTTGCTGGCGGCCAGTTTTCTAGGCGCATGCCTAGAGAAAGACCACGAGAAGCTAACACGTCTTTAATCTCTGTTAGAGATTTCTTACCAAGGTTTGGCGTCTTAAGAAGCTCAACCTCAGTACGTTGTACCAGATCACCAATATATTGAATTTGCTCGGCTTTCAGACAGTTTGCAGAACGTACTGTTAGCTCTAAATCATCAACAGGACGAAGTAGAATCGGATCAAACTCCGGCTTCTCTTCTTTTTCTTCTGGCTCAGAAACATCACGCAAATCTACAAACGCTTCTAGCTGTTCAGCTAGGATTGTAGATGCACGACGGATCGCTTCTTCAGGATCTAGTGTGCCATTAGTTTCCATATCGATGATCAATTTGTCTAAGTCAGTACGCTGCTCAACACGGGCTGATTCAACCGAGTACGCAATACGCTCAACTGGACTGAATGATGCATCTAGCAACAGACGACCAATTGGACGCTCATCGTCATCAGAGGATAAACGACTTGACGCCGGAACATAACCACGACCGCGCTCAACACGGATACGCATACTGATATCGCTATTGTCAGCAGTTAAGTGACAAATCACGTGCTCAGGATTAGCAATTGTTACATCGCCGTCGTGCTGGATGTCAGCCGCAGTCACAGGGCCTACACCAGACTTAGTCAGGGTAAGGAAAACTTCATCTTTACCTTCTAAAGTAACTGCCAGACCTTTAAGGTTTAACAGAATTTCAATGATGTCTTCTTGTACGCCTTCTTTCGCGCTGTACTCGTGCAATACACCGTCGATCTCTACTTCTGTCACTGCACAACCCGGCATAGACGAAAGAAGAATACGACGTAAAGCATTACCTAAAGTGTGACCAAAGCCACGCTCTAGAGGCTCTAAAACTACTTTAGAACGGGTTGAGTTGATAGCGTCGATATCGACTAATCTTGGTTTTAGGAATTCGGTTACAGAACCCTGCATTTTATCCTCTCTTAACTCTTAACTTTACTTCGAGTAAAGTTCGACGATTAGTTGTTCATTAATGTCCGCAGACAGATCAGAACGCTCAGGTAGGCGCTTGAAAGTACCTTCCATTTTCTTACCGTCAACTTCAATCCAAGTTGGCTTTTCGCGTTGCTCAGCCAACTCTAGAGCAGCGATGATACGCGCTTGCTTCTTAGACTTCTCACGGATTACTACTACATCTTCTGGAGTAATAACGAAAGAAGGAATATTCACAACACGACCATTAACCATAATCGCTTTGTGGCTTACTAGCTGACGTGCTTCAGCACGCGTGCTTGCAAAACCCATGCGATATACAACATTGTCTAGACGTTGCTCTAGAAGCTGTAACAAGTTTTCACCTGTGTTACCTTTAAGGCGAGCAGCTTCTTTATAGTAGTTGCGGAATTGCTTTTCAAGTACACCGTAGATACGACGAACTTTTTGCTTTTCACGTAACTGTAAACCGTAGTCAGATAGACGACCTTTACGTGCGCCGTGCTGACCAGGTGCTGTTTCTAGTTTACACTTAGAGTCAATTGCTCTTACGCCGCTTTTAAGGAACAGGTCAGTACCTTCACGACGACTCAGCTTGAGCTTAGGGCCCAAATATCTTGCCATGTTCTTTCTCCTAACCTATTAATTATACGCGACGTTTCTTCGGTGGACGACAACCATTGTGTGGTATTGGCGTCACGTCAGTGATGTTAGTGATACGGAAACCAGCAGCATTCAATGCACGTACAGCAGACTCACGGCCTGGACCTGGACCTTTAATGAATACTTCTAGGTTCTTAAGACCGTACTCTTGTGCAGCAGTACCTGCACGCTCAGCAGCAACCTGTGCAGCGAACGGAGTAGACTTACGAGAACCACGGAAACCTGAACCACCCGCAGTCGCCCAAGAAAGAGCATTACCTTGACGGTCAGTGATGGTCACAATAGTGTTGTTGAAAGAAGCATGAACGTGAGCCATACCGTCAACAACTTGCTTTTTGACCTTTTTACGACGAATTGGTGCTTTTGCCATAACTTACCCCACCTTATTTCTTGATAGGCTTGCGTGGACCCTTACGAGTACGCGCGTTAGTCTTAGTACGTTGACCACGTAGTGGTAACGAACGACGGTGACGTAAGCCACGGAAACAACCAAGGTCCATAAGACGTTTGATGTTTAGTGTTACTTCACGACGAAGATCACCTTCAACAGTGTACTTGCCAACTTCTTCACGAAGGATGTCAAGAGTTTCGTCGTTTAACTCGCCGATTTTAGTAGTTTCAGCGATACCTGTCGCAGCTAAGATCGCCTTAGCGCGAGTTTTACCTACACCATAGATGCTTGTTAAACCGATAACAGCATGCTTATGGTCAGGAACGTTAATGCCTGCGATACGGGCCACTAACATATCTCCTATAAATAAACCTGATTATCATCTTGTTGGAAAGCCCGTACAGGATACCCAACCGACATTCAAGTTTTACCAATGAAACAGGCTAAGTGATTAACTTAGCCTGCACGACTAGATTTCTTAGCCTTGCCTTTGCTTGTGCTTAGGCTCACTGCAGATCACACGTACTACACCAGCACGCTTGATAACTTTACAGTTACGGCAAATTTTCTTAACGGAAGCACGTACTTTCATAACTCAACTCCGTAACAGACCCTATCGGCCGTAGCCTTTAAGGTTTGCTTTTTTCAGCACAGAATCATATTGATGAGACATCAAATGAGTCTGTACTTGTGCCATAAAGTCCATGATAACAACAACGATAATCAAAATTGATGTACCGCCGAAGTAGAATGGCGTTTGCCATGCCATGGTCATAAACTCGGGCACCAGACAGATAAAGGTAATGTACATTGCACCTGCCAATGTCAGGCGTGTCATCACTTTATCAATGTATTTAGACGTCTGCTCACCTGGGCGATAACCTGGAATAAATGCGCCAGATTTTTTCAAATTATCTGCTGTCTCACGTGGGTTAAATACCAACGCTGTATAGAAGAAGCAGAAGAAAATAATCGCTGCGGCTAGTACCATTGCGTACAGAGGCTGACCTGGGGTCAACACGGCTGACACTGCTTGTAGTGCATCAGCAAGTGGACCTTCACCTTGGCCGAACCAGCTTGCAATTGTACCAGGGAACAGAATGATGCTGCTAGCAAATATTGGTGGAATAACCCCTGCCATGTTAACTTTCAATGGTAAATGCGTACTCTGTGCTGCAAACACCTGACGGCCTTGCTGACGTTTAGCATAGTTAACGACGATACGACGTTGACCACGCTCAAAGAATACTACCAAGTAAGTTACCGCAACAACGATAAACGCAATAAGTGCTAAGATAAAGACATTCAAATCGCCTTGGCGCGCCATTTCTGCTGTCGAACCGATTGCAGACGGCAGGTTAGCTACAATACCAACAAAAATCAGTACTGAGATACCGTTACCGATACCACGTTCTGTAATTTGTTCGCCCAGCCACATCAGGAACATAGTACCAGTCACTAAACTCACAACAGCTGTGAAATAGAAACCGAAACCAGGATTCACAACTAAGCCTTCCATCATATTTGGTAGGTTAGTCGCGATACCGATCGACTGTATTGTAGCAAGCACGAGCGTGCCGTAACGCGTGTATTGGCTGATCTTCTTACGACCTTGCTCACCCTCTTTTTTCAGCTCTATCATCGCAGGATGTATATGCGTCAATAGCTGCATGATAATCGAGGCTGAGATATAAGGCATAATACCCAGCGCAAGTACAGATGCACGCTCAAGCGCACCACCACTGAACATGTTAAACATGGCAAAGATGGTGCCCTTTTGTTGCTCGAAGAACTCGGCAAGTACAGCGGCGTCAATCCCAGGGATAGGCACAAATGAACCTAGACGGTAAATAATGATGGCACCCAAAACGAATAGTAATCGGCGCTTCAACTCCGCAAGCCCACTCTGTGCGCTTTGCATATCTTGACCTGGTTTAGCCATAGTGTACTTCCTTAGTCTTCTACCTTGCCTCCGGCAGCTTCGATAGCTTCGCGAGCACCTTTAGACACTTTAATGCCTTTAACAGTAACTGCGCGTGAAACTTCGCCAGATTTAACAACTTTAACGAACTGAATGTTCTTCTTAACGATACCAGCTGCTTGTAGTGTGCTTAGCTCTACCACATCGCCTTCAACCTTCGCGATTTCGAAAAGGTTAACTTCAGCAGATACTAATGATTTGCGTGAAGTGAAGCCAAATTTTGGTAGACGGCGTTGCATAGGCATTTGACCGCCTTCAAAACCAACACGTACTTTACCGCCAGAACGCGACTTTTGACCTTTGTGACCACGACCACCAGTCTTACCTAGACCAGAGCCGATACCACGACCAACGCGCTTACCAGCAGTTTTTGAACCTGCAGCAGGAGAAAGTGTATTCAATTGCATCGAATTAGCCCTCAACCTTAACCATGTAAGAAACCTGGTTGATCATACCACGTACTGCTGGCGTATCTTCTAGCTCAACAGTATGGTTGATACGACGTAAACCAAGGCCACGTAATGTAGCTTTATGCTTCGGTAAACGACCGATTGAGCTACGTACTTGTGTTACTTTAACTGTGTTTGCCATGGTTTCTTACCCCAAGATTTCATCTACGCTAAGACCACGTTTCGCAGCGATCTTCTCTGGAGAGTTCATGTTCTCTAGAGCAGAAATTGTTGCGCGAACGATGTTGATCGGGTTAGTAGAACCGTATGCTTTTGAAAGTACGTTCTGTACACCAGCTACTTCTAGTACTGCACGCATCGCACCACCGGCGATGATACCTGTACCTTCAGATGCAGGCTGCATGTATACTTTAGAACCTGCGTGGCGACCCTTGATTGGGTGCTGTAGCGTGTGACCGTTAAGATCAACATTTACCATGTTACGGCGTGCTTTTTCCATTGCTTTTTGAATAGCAGCTGGAACTTCGCGTGCTTTACCGTAACCAAAACCTACTTTACCTGCGCCATCACCAACTACAGTTAGTGCAGTGAAGCTAAAGATACGACCACCTTTAACCACTTTAGACACACGGTTTACCGCGATTAGCTTTTCAGCCAAATCAGGCTGTTGTTGCTTTGCTTCTACGTTAGCCATTGTCTACTCCTAGAATTGCAGACCGGCTTCACGCGCTGCATCAGCAAGCGCCTTCACACGGCCGTGATATTTAAAGCCACTGCGGTCAAAAGCAAGCTTTTCGATGCCTTTGTCTGCCGCGCGTTCAGCAACTGCTTTACCAACTGCTTGTGCAGCTTCGATGTTGCCAGTGCCTTTAACTGTTTCAGCAATTGCTTTTTCAACAGTAGAAGCAGCAGCCAGTACAATACCCTCAACGTTTACGATTTGAGCGTATATGTGACGTGGCGTGCGGTGGATAACAAGACGCGTTGTGCCTTGTTCGATAATATTTCTACGAGTGCGCTTAGCACGACGTAGACGAGCTGTTTTCTTATCCATCGTCTTACCTTACTTCTTCTTAGCCTCTTTACGACGCACGTGCTCATCAGCGTAACGTACACCTTTACCTTTATAAGGCTCTGGTTCACGGTATGAGCGGATGTTTGCAGCAGTTTGACCAACTAGCTGCTTGTCTGCGCCTTTAACAACGATTTCAGTCTGGCTTGGAGCTTCGATAGTGATACCCGCTGGGATCTCGAAATTCACTGGGTGTGAGAAGCCAAGAGTTAAGTCTAAAACTTTACCCTTAACTGCAGCACGGTAACCAACACCGACTAGTTGTAGTTTCTTTTCAAAACCTTCGTTAACGCCGATGATCATGTTGTTGATCAGAGCGCGTGCAGTACCAGCTTGAGCCCAAGCATTTGCTACTTCACGAGGTGCTGTAGTGATAACGTTGTCGTTAAGAACAACTTCAACTGCGTCGTTAAGAACGCGAGTCAATTCACCATTTTTACCTTTAACTTTGATTTCCTGGCCGTTAATTGCAACTTCAACACCGGCAGGAACAGCAATAGGAGCCTTCGCAATACGAGACATAGTTCCCCTCCGATTAAGCTACAAAGCCAATGATTTCACCACCAACACCAGCGGTACGCGCAGCGCGGTCTGTCATCAGGCCTTTAGAAGTTGATACGATAGCGATACCTAGACCACCCATTACCTTAGGTAATTCGTCACGTTTCTTATAGATACGTAGACCAGGGCGGCTAACACGCTGGATGCTTTCGATAACAGCTTTGCCTTCGAAGTACTTAAGTTCGATAGTCAATTCTGCTTTTACGTCGCCTGATACTGAATAACCAGTGATGAAACCTTCGTTTTTCAGTACGTCAGCAACAGCTACTTTCAGCTTTGAAGTTGGCATTGTTACTTCTACCTTCTTCGCAGACTGACCGTTACGGATGCGTGTAAACAAATCCGCGATTGGATCTTGCAAGCTCATGTCTTACTCCCGTGATTCTATTACCAAGAAGCCTTTTTAAGGCCAGGAATTTCACCGCGCATAGCTGCTTCGCGAACTTTGATACGGCTTAAGCCGAACTTGCGAAGGTAACCATGTGGGCGGCCCGTAATGTTACAACGATTACGTTGACGTGAAGGGCTAGAATCACGCGGTAAAGACTGAAGCTTTAATACCGCGTCCCAACGCTCATCATCAGATGTTTTAACATCGCTGATGATAGCTTTAAGTGCAGCACGCTTTTCTGCGTACTGTGCAACTAATTTAGCACGTTTTACGTCACGCGCTTTCATTGAATTCTTTGCCATAACCCTACCCTTACTTTTTGAATGGGAAGTTGAACGCTTCTAATAACGCACGGCCTTCATCATCTGTTTTCGCAGAAGTAGTGATTGTGATATCCATACCGCGAACACGGTCTACTTTATCATAATCAATTTCTGGGAAGATGATTTGCTCACGTACGCCCATAGAGTAGTTACCGCGACCGTCAAAAGACTTTGCGCTAACACCGCGGAAGTCACGAATACGTGGCATCGCGATTGAGACTAAACGCTCAAGGAAATCCCACATACGCTCGCCGCGTAGGGTTACTTTACAGCCAATTGGGTAACCTTCACGGATCTTAAAGCCAGCAACTGATTTGCGTGCTTTAGTCACTAGAGGTTTCTGACCAGAAATTGCTTCTAGGTCTGCAACAGCATTTTCTAGAATTTTCTTGTCAGCTAGGGCTTCGCCCACACCCATGTTAAGTGTGATCTTCTCGATCTGAGGGACTTGCATGACAGAGCTGTAACCGAACTTTTCAAAAAGTTCTTTTACTACTTTGTCTTTGTACACTTCATGCAGTTTCGCCATCGTCTACTCCAACTATTAAATAGTTTTGCCAGTAGACTTGAAGAAACGGACTTTTTTACCGTCTTCAAATCTAAAACCAACACGATCTGCTTTGCCAGTTTCGGCATTGAAAATCGCTACATTTGATACGTCGACAGACGCTTCTTTCTCAACAATACCGCCAGCTTGCTGTAGTTGTGGTACAGGCTTCTGGTGTTTCTTGATGATATTTACGCCTTCAACAAATACACGACCAGTCTCAGTTACAACTGAAAGCACTTTACCGCGCTTACCTTTGTCTTTACCGGCTAGTACGATTACTTCGTCATCACGACGGATTTTTGCTGCCATGATCGACTCCTTATAGTACTTCTGGTGCTAGTGAAACGATTTTCATGAACTTTTCGTTACGTAGTTCACGCGTCACAGGGCCGAAGATACGAGTACCAATTGGCTGATGGCTATCATTTAAGATAACAGCCGCATTGCTATCGAAACGGATTAAAGAGCCGTCTGGACGACGAACGCCTTTCTTAGTACGCACTACTACAGCGTTTTTAACATCACCTTTCTTCACTTTGCCGCGAGGAATTGCTTCTTTAACAGAAACTTTAATGATGTCACCAACACGCGCGTAGCGACGGTGCGAACCACCAAGGACTTTAATACACTGCACTTTGCGAGCGCCGCTGTTATCAGCAACGTCCAGCTGAGTTTGCATTTGGATCATTGTCTATGCTCCGGTGTAGTTAACATTTACTTAGATTTTGTATAAAAGCTAAGCATTTAGATTAATTTCCACTCAAAAAACGAAGCTTTCGTCTTTCAAGGGCGGGGAATTGTAACAGCAAAGTTCAGCCAAAGATAGTTCAATTTTTAATTAATTTATCAAATTGCTGCATCTGCTTTCACCACCTTCTCTCATATGAGGTCGATGCCGCAAAAAACAAGTCTACTGCACGAATTTTAAACCTTTGTTGCAGTTCAAAAAACAGTCAAAGATTATCTTGTCTGTGTTTTTCAATGTAGGTTGCAACCTCATCTACTGTCGCAAGCCAATACCCATTTGTAGGGTCTTTTAAATACACAATAAGTGCTTCTAACGCATCTTTATCGGTGGTATACATACTTTTTTCACCGACATCATGCCCAGCTAAAATAACCCATTTATTATTTTCTTTGAGCAAATCAAGTTGCGTTTTTATTTCTTCAAAACTCATACCGTCCATGCGATTACCCGCCAGTTGCGCAAAGTCTGTATAAGTAGGGTTATTCGCGGTTTCATCTAACCAAGTACGCCCCGTTTTAAATAGCTCGGCAATCAATGGTACATAACTTCTCACTGCCTTACCTCTACCCACAAACGTGTTACCGCACGGATAAGCAAATGATCGGGGGTCAACATTCAGGTTTTTTTTCATATATTCTGTGGTTGCTTCAATATCCTCTCTCAGCCACTGCAAATCGACTTGCTCTAACCCTAAATTATCTTTACGTAACCAGGCAAAATTGCCGGTGCAGAGATGTGAACTTGTATGATTACCCAATTCATGTCCATTCTTCACTGCTTGCTGCCATCCAGATAGTCTTTGCTGCACAAATTGTGGGTTGACATAAAACGTCCCCTTGACACCATGCTTATCGAGTATTGGTATACCTACATCTACTTGACTGTTTCGCGCATCGTCGAAACTTAAAGATATGGCGTATTTCGCTCCATTCGGATAAGTGAACTCCACTTTATCTGACCCAACGTCTTTAGTCCCAGCACAACTACTTACCGACATTGTGATTAAAGTTGCCGCCATTAGTTTACTAATCGTATTTGTTGAGTACATATTCTCTCCATTTCTCTTGATTCGATTCACTCGGTGGATAGTGTGCTTAGTACGCACACTATCCACCATGAAGAAACAATGAAGGTATTCTTATTTTCTATTTAACAAGCATAAACTACTGATAAAAATACTATTATAGAACCCCTTCCTAAGCAGCTGAGCACATAAACGTTCAAGTATCTGCTTTTTATACACACTTAGCTGATTTGCAATTAAATGACATCGTGATTGCAGCTTAAATAATTTACGGATGCACACACAATCAACCTCAAAGCTGTCTAAAATCGTGCGTTCCCCGTTAAATCAGCCAGTTCAATTCGGCCCGGCCGACGCCTATCAGGGGATAATGCTCGCAGTTCAATATCTCCTCCTGGTGATAATCGCACTGGTTCAACGTATTCTTGCCACTCACCAAGATTGATTCGGTATTGGATCGGCAGCCCCGGAATAATCGTCGATGCATGTAGTTTGTTATCAATGACTTTACTCACCACATTAGGGATCCGATAAAATACCCCGAGGCGGTCAAACTTTTCGAGCTCTTTGTATCCCACTGCATGAATAAAATCTTGCCATTGTTGATCGCGGTGTTGGCGCATCTGCGCGGTAAAGAAACCAGTGGTATGATCATACTTTTCACCTGCGTAATTGTAAGGTACTTCCCACTGTGCGCGGTGCCACGCTTTTTCCGCCAATGCCAACAAACGAGGAAATAGCATGTACTCAGCTAAATGGTCTTTGCGCACTACCTCAGACCAAAGATGACCTTGGATCCCTGTTACACGAAACCCCTCTGGAAGTGGTTGATGTGTGAACTTACCATTTTCATCCACTTGAGTGCGATCATCTGCAATATAGTTTCTACCTATGGTGTCTTTTTTAATCTCTGCGTTGGCTGGTAAGTTGTCAGGCATGAACTCAAAAATAGTTTTACTATTTGTTCTTCTCGCGCCCCATTTATAACCACTCTCTTTCGGATCTAACTCGTAGGGAAAGTCTAAATAAGTCACATCTGGGGTAGACAAGATAATATCCCACCCTTTTCTAGCATGCGCACTCACAACCTTATGCGCATTTTGAGGTAAAGTTGCCCATACATAAGACGCAACTTTACGGGGCATTTTGTCCTGCCTCGTTTCTGAAAGGCCATCATTCCAACCAGCAACTTCAATGCCTTTTGCAGCAATCATAGTTGCAACACGCTCGATAAAATAGCCTGTTAACTCCTCAACTTCATGTACGTCATTCGATTTATCGGCAATAAACTGTTTACAGGCCGGAGATTCAACCCATGCACCCGCGGTTTCATCTGCACCGATATGATAAATATTCAGCGGTGAACCCGCTTTTTTATGCTGCGCAGCTACCTCGGAAATCACCTTATCAACAAACGCGTACGTTGACTCCATGCACACATTTAATGTGTTGTCATTATAATGCTGAATTGAGCGATATTCTGTGGCGTCTAACGGATCACTAACAAGGTACTGTCGCGCTGCATCATGCTTGCCCTGCTGAGTCAGTGTATAAAAACGTTTTTCCATGGCTTTTACCGCAGCACGGGAGTGACCAGGCATATCTAATGAAGGAATAATTTCGATATGATGTTGCTTTGCAAAATTCAAGATCTCTTGATAGTCCTCAATGGAGTAATAACCGTCTCTGTCTGCATTAATTGCCGAGCCCAATTGAGGCTGTAAACAATGTTTATCATCCAAATCTATGCATCGATGCGATGATAATGTTGTCAATTCAGGCAAGCCAGGAATCTCAATACGCCACCCTTCGTCATCCGCTAAATGAAAGTGCAATTTGTTGAGCTTATAAGCAGACATTTTACTGAGTAACCGTAATACAAACTCTTTAGAACGGAAGTTACGTGCCACATCCAAATGCAAGCCTCGATAATCATACCGTGGTTTATCAACTACAGATACCGCTGGTACTTGCATTGTATCTAACGATAAAAGACTCGCCACAGACTGCAACCCATAGTACGCACCTGCATTATCTTGCGCATGAATTTGAATTTTACCTTGGCGGGTGCTCAGTTGGTAAGCGCCAGCATGGCTCTCTCGCTTACCATTTACCGTAATATGCACTGCAACCCCATTATGTGTTTGCTTAACACCTAATGCATCTAAACGCTGTAATGCAGCAGCAACATCGCCATACTCAAGCCCAGAAAGCTGCAACTTAATTCCTTGACGTAAGCCCAGCGGGCTATCTTGACTAAATACTTCCATCGAATCCGGCGTTGGTACAATGGCATGTGTCACTGAATCTAGTTCATAATTTGGTACGGCATATTTATCAAACAAAGCCGCTGAGGTATATTTGGCATAGTGGTCGTCAGGGTGAGATTGCATCACACTGTTTTTCCCGCTCACTGCTGCATAGGGTTTTATTTCTAGTCGTGTGTCTGGTTCAATATAAGACTGAGTACTTTTAATGACCTTTGGTTCTAGCCCTTGTGCGGTAAGTATATAATTTGGCATTAACTCACCTTCATTGAGCAATGAGCTCGCGACCCAGAATTCAATCACTTGGCTCTTCCCAGCTTCAAAACCTGTGAATGAGCTACTTGGCGCAATATGATTCAGGTCACCATTAAAATGACGAAGTGTCAGTTGTTCACTTTTACTTTCCGTTGCTGGGTACACTTGGCTATATAAGATCTTCCAGCCATCGACATTGGCAGTAAATGGGCTCGTGATTTCAATCTGTGCGTGATAGCAAAACTCAGCCGTTGAACCAGGGCACTGTTCTGGCATATTACTTAGTAATCGATATTTTACATCTAGCGTATCGGCGAGCTGATTAAGTTGTTGCTGATTAATTGTATCTAGTGCCCAAACAGGGCTTGTCATGGCCATCGTCGGCAATAGCAAAGCCAAAATACGTTCCGTTAATGCTTTTTTATTTACATGCATATATCCATTCCTGCTTTTTCATTTTTAATTAAAACATTAAATTGGTTAAAAATTAGCTAAAACATCTCAATCTAGAGCTTTTATACACTCGTTTCAATTTCGAAACATTCATAATGCATGGATTAATTTAGTAAATAACAATAGCGAAATTAGTGAGCGTTTTAGGTAATTAATGATCAACGTAGTGACTCAGTAATGATATACATAGCCTGTGACATGGGGTTCGATAGTTATTTAACGCTTCAAATCTATGTAGGCGGCATCGCCTACTCACCTAATTGATGACTAAGATGTAAATCAGAGAGCAGATTGGACATCATTAATGAAAAATTAAAAACACTGTGGCTGTTTGTACACAATCTTAGTTTCAATGATAATTTGATTGCAGAACCACGCTATTAGGGGGGGTGAGGGTAAATTTCAGTAGCTTTATAGAAAAGTCAGAAACAGATACTACGAGTACATCAATGTATAAAGCCCGACTATGAACATGACTTTTTTTCATGATTCATCCTAATACTACGTCGCTTAATTCATTTATATCGCTGCTGCAAGCTCTCCTAAAGCTTGTCTTGCCAATTCAATGTCGTCATCACATATCAAACGCCCGCTTTTGATCACTAACACTCTCTCACATAACGTTGCAATATCATCCACAGTATCACTTGATACTAAAACCGTCAGTTGGTCATCTTTGGCTAATGATTTTAAGCATCGCATCACCGCTCGCTGTGATAAAAAATCCAGCCCCAGAGTCGGCTCATCTAAAAAAAGTAACTCTGGATCATGCAATAAAGCCGCGATTAGCTCCATTTTAATGCGCTCGACACCTGACAAGCGCCGTACTTGGATGTCCAATAAATGTGATACATGCAAAAGCTCTGACAAATAACTCAACCTTTGACGATATATGGGCAATGGGATTTCGTATATACATTGGCATAGATTGAAACTGTCAATTGCAGGAAGATCTGGCCAAAGTTGATTATCCTCACCGGTCAAAAAAGCACACCGCTTTTTAAATGCAGTAGCCTGCGCACAAGGTGTATCACCGAATACCTTGATGGCGCCTTGAGTAGGTAGTTCAGTACCAGATAACATCTTCATTGTCGTCGTCTTCCCAGCTCCTGCTTCACCAACTACGGCAACAACTTGACCACGCTCGATATCGAAAGAAATGTCTTTAATGGCTTCTGTATACAATATTTCCCGCTGAAAGAGGTTTTTTAAAGAGGCTGAAAACCCTTGCGGCTTTTTATAGTACTGATAAGTTTTGCTAACACACTCAACTTGTATAACTTTCACAGCTCGCTCTCCACAATCGTATTCTGGGCTTCACTTCGTATGGCTTTGTGCTTAGCTTGCAGATCAAAAATGTCAAAAAAGTCATGAGCTATGAGCATGGCTAAAAATTATCTATATTGGGAATATAGCTAATAGAATTAAACGACCTGTGTACATTTTTCAATCAAAAATATCGCATGTACACGACTCTATTTACAATAACGAAATGCTTTTTGATTTTTAATATTTAAAAACCGGTACTTAATCCCATTATCGAACAAAACATATGCAAAATAAGAAATAATAAATTTATACTAAAGGAGGGTTTACAATCTAACGCCTAAGGTACTCACAGAAGACAAGGACTGAGCGCACGACAAGTTCGTTCTCTAAAACACATATAATTAGCAACTTCCTATTTAACAAAGAACAGCGGAAAAAGGGTACATATTATGCTGGTTCGTTAACATGCACCCTATACAGTCTATCCGCCAAATAAGCCTTTAAACTTGTCTTTAAGTTTATCTTTAATTGCGTCTTTGGCTTTGTCTTTAGCCGCACTGCTTAAATCTAAGTGCGTTTCCACTTTATGAAATGGACCCTTGATCCTCACCGGTACTTTAAAACCCGTACTGTTATCACGACTACTTTGCCCTTCAATGGTATCAACGATGCCGGTTACCAAACGATAATCGACAAACGTCTTAGGCAAATCAACATCCCCAGAGCCGGTCACACGAATAAGTGGGCTTGCCAGTAATAAATCAGTATTCGTCCCAACGCCTTTATTAAACTTAAAGCTCCCCGTGAGTGCTGAAAAATCTGTTTTCTGTTGAGGGTCAAAATCTGCATTAATACCTTCAGACAGCCCAGAGAAATTACCCTTGAGCATTTCTTGGCCTTTTCTTACCATCTCAGCCAAATTAGCCCCTTTTACGCCCCCATCCTTAAACTCAAATGCCAATTGTCCACCAAGCAGCGAGACAAACTGCTTTTGGCTCACCCCTTGAGTAGTTAACTGCCAATTAATACTGCCTTTGCCAAGTACCTTGTCAAAGTCGATAGCATCGGAGAGTAATGGCTCGGCATTAATGCTATTGAGCGCAAAATTAGTTTTGATCTGATACGGCTTTTTGGCCCCATTGATTTCTATCTTCCCTTTACCTGTTCCTTCATAGGCATTAAAGCTATCCAATGATACGACGGCTTTGCCTCCATTTAACTTCACTGACAATTGGTTTTTGCCTAGCGTAATTTTACGCGCTTGTAATCCAGTTGAGCGCACCACGATATTCGCATCTAATGTATTCAAAGCGGACAAGTCAATTTCAGTATCATCCCATACGATAGGCTGTACAGGCGTATCTTCTTTTGGCTCTGGCGTTTGCTCAGGCACAGCAGCAGACTCAGGTAAATAAGGGTTTAAATCAAGCATACCCAAATCAATATCTGCATTGACCGATAATCTCTGGACCAAGTTCACTTGTGCACGACCCTTTATGGCCAACTCATCTAGCGCAGCGGTAAACTGCTTGAGACGAAACACATTGTCCGAAAATGACATGTCTCCTGTGACTTCAAACTGATTAAAGGCTTTATCTTTGGCATTCAAGTCTACCTTTTGCCATGCTGCCAAAGATTTCACAGAACTGCCCGATAGCGAAAGCGCGCCTTCGAACAACTGACCTTGATTAAGTACACTGCCATTAAAATCAATATTCACCAACTCATTGCTAAGCTTTTTAGTGAATTTGAAATCTTCACTTTGAATCGCTTTTGCTGGCGTATCTACGCTTAATTCAAGGTCAAAGCGCTGTCCTTGAAAAGTAACTTGGCCTTGCACTGAAAGAGATTGATATAATGAAGGAAGCGCTACGCTCAATGATAAATCACTCAGTTCTTCTTTCGTGCCGCCCTGATTATCTACATAAGTGAGTGATCCGCCATAAATTGCTACTTCCCCCAAGGCAATATCAAATCCATCTGGTAAGGTGACTGGACCTGAACTTACTTCACTCGTTGATGTGCTTGATGATGTCGATGTTGCACCAAATAACTGCCAATTTGGCTTGCCTGTTGAATCTACTTCCAACAAAATTTGGGGATTTTGAATGACGAATCGCTCTAGCTTAAAGTCACCTGACAGCAAAGACCCCCATGGAATATGTATAGCTAACTGCTCCATTTCAAGCATATGTGGTGCATTGCCCGTTGGCATGTTATCAAAGGTCACTTGGTTAAGCTTAATATTCAGCTCTGGCAAAATCGATAATTCACTATCACCTGCGATCGTCAGCTTTCGGCCTGTGGTCTTCTCAACTTGAGTCGTGAGCTGTGACACTATCGTTTCAGTTGGGATCAACATAGGTGCCACAACTATCAACACCACTATGAATATCAGTAAACCTACTACACCTTTTAATATTGCCTTCATCATCCATCCTTCCAGAGAAATAATTATCTATGCATTATGATAGCGAGGCCGATAAAAAACCACAAAGCTGCACAGAGGCTAAATGATATTTAGACTAAATAAATATCAACTTAACGTTTTATAGAATCATTTCATAGCTTACCAGAAAAACCTTAAACATCTGTTTTATATAATTAAAAAAAACATTAAATGGCCAATTACCGTAAATTACATCCAAGCCTAGGGGCGACTATAAACAGGAAAGACCAAGGCACTAATCTCGCTTTTTCTCGTAAGATACGCACAAGAAAAAAAACATCTTAAACCAAAGAATAAAAAAGACGCAAAAACCACATTGCAACTGAGCTAGAACTCGGTATGATCCTCGCCCTTGCAAGTTTAACGATACGTTCGCTAAACTGAATAGTCTAGATTTCAACCTAACCTTGGAGTACTCACGCAGCATGAAAAAGTTGCTCATTTCACCGTCAAATATGGCTTTGGGCGAACAAGAAAGTCAGATTTACCAAAACATCTTAAAACAATCTACTGAGATCAGCCTGAACCTGATGGCAGTTAAAGTAGAGAATCACCCAGAGGACTTCCTGGGTTGGTGTTATGAGTTACTCGATGTGGCTAAAAACCGAATCAATTTTGACCTACTGGATGACCACCAGCTACCAACCGTTAAAAAACTCCAAGACATGCTAATTTCAGCTATCAGCTTTTTACAAGTTAAAACGCTCAGAATTGCACCTTGGCCTGTGGTCAGTGAGTTCATCGCTCAGCGCAGTGACGTGTTAGTGCTGGATGAGCAATTAAAACTATTGGATTACATTGCTACACTGCGTAATAGCAAACTGCAAGATATGATTGTAGAGGATCGCCTAGCCTTTGCTGGTAAACATACAGCAAAACATGATACCAGCGTTTATCAGTTTGATGTCGAATGGTTTGCTTCTACAAAAAGTGCAAAAGGGTTCCATCAACAATTTGCTGATCTGCCAAGTGCTTTTGATGATGCATTAGCCCATATTCCACTCGAAGGTCCAGTCACATTAGAGCACTATCAAGGGTTTACCATTGCATTTCTCAGCGCTTTCAATGGCAGCGAAGAAAAGCCGACGCTTGCACCCGCAACGCGCCTACTAGCTATGCGCCGCCCTGATGTGTTTACACCTATCAGCAACAATCGCCTAGATGCCCTTTGTCAAGCTTTGGGGATCACTCGCTTAAACAACCGTGATTTTGAACGCTACTGGCAAGACATAGTACAAACAATTGCTAAAATGTCATGGTTTGCAATGGCAAGTGGCAGCAATGAACTTGAGGCAAAGTTGGCTGGCATCAAAGCGCTCTTACCTGTGCTATTTTATTATGCCGATGAAGATATGGCCACGTCATCAAATTACTATAAACTGCTGCACAAGCCAAAACGTACATCTAGCGGCTCTGGTACTAAATCTGTGCGCCGAAGCAAAGAGTCTGCCGAAACGCTAGTTGATAGAGCGCTCAATGATGAATCTATGCCTGAACATATTCGCGCCAAACGTGACTCAATCATTGCTGAAGTCGAAAAAGGCAGAAGCGTTGATGAAACCATTCAGTTAATGCGTACCATATTTGGCTAATGGTATAACGCACAGCCTGCATACTATCGGTGCAGGCTGATATAATCCGCACCATAGATGTGCACACCTCGAAAATCCTCCCCTTAATAACTTTATTATCAATAAAATTTATTACATTTCATTTCAATCACCTAAACTAAATTCCAGTCAATGCGCCTAAATTGGCGCGCAGTTTGCGATTGCTTAAACACCTCTGAGACTTGGTCTATCGCTGACTGTGTCCAGCGGACATTCGTTTTAAAAATACGATTTATTCTGTGCCATATAGGAACCATTATGACAAACAAAGCAACTTTCTTATTGTGTACGTATGCAGCGCTCCTTTCTACCCACGCTATGTCAGCCAGTGAACACTCTGTCTCCGCCAATGCCGCTGCCAGTTCAAATTACTTTTGGCGTGGTATTACCCAATCTGATGATGCCGCAGCCGTATCAGGCGGTATTGACTATAGCCACGATTCTGGATTTTATATGGGCACTTGGGCCTCCAATGTCGATTTTGGTGACGCATCCAGCACCAGTTACGAATTAGATTTTTACCTCGGTTTTAGTGGCGAGGTAAAGGCACTGAGCTATGATATTGGCTATATTCACTACGCTTATCCAGATGCAGCAGGTGATATAGATTTTGGTGAAGTCTATGGCGCACTCGGGTGGCGCAATGTCAGTTTAAAAGTGAGTTATATGACACATGCGCAATCAGATAGCAGCACCGAAGAAGACATGCTATACGTCGAACTGAGTGCCGCTTTCCCTGTTTTCAAAGATGCTGAGCTGGGCTTGCATATTGGCAATTCCAGTGGTGATACCGTCATGGAATGGACAGGAGAAGATGACAGCTATATGGATTATGGCGTCAGCCTGAATAAAGATGCTTATACATTCGGCTTAGTAAAAACCGACCTTGATGCCGATGACGACCTCAAAGTCTATGTGAGCTACGCCATCGATTTTGAGTTATAGATTTAATTTGCTGCAAAACTTGGGGCCATAAGGCCCTATTTCACACCACTAAACGGTATATTCAACCGCACCGCTGACACGCTTTGCTTTTTCTACCGCTTCATCCACACTATTATCTCGTGCCAATGCCACCCCCATGCGTCTGACACCTTGAACCTGCGGTTTACCAAACAAGCGGATATCGGTATTGGCTTCTGCCAATGCTTGCCCTAAATTGCCAAATTGTACTTGATCAGACTCACCTTCAACAAGGATAACACTGGATGCAGAAGGACCATGAAAGTGAATCGTAGGAATTGGCAAACCAAGCACAGCACGCGCATGCAACGCAAACTCACTCAAATCTTGGGAAATCAAGGTCACCATGCCAGTATCATGTGGACGCGGAGAGACTTCACTAAAATAGACCTCGTCGCCTTTAATAAATAACTCAACCCCAAACAAACCGCGACCACCGAGTGCCTCAGTAATTTTGCTAGCAATGTCTTTACTGCGTGCCAATGCCAGTTCGCTCATTGCCTGCGGCTGCCAACTTTGCTGATAGTCTCCACCGGCTTGTACATGTCCAATTGGTGCACAAAAGCTAGTACCCTGACTGTGGCGTATGGTCAGTAAAGTGATTTCATAATCAAAATCCACAAACCCCTCTACAATGACACGCCCTTGCCCCGCTCGACCACCTTGCTGTGCGTATTCCCACGCAGATTCAATATCACCCAGTGTTTTTACCACACTTTGTCCTTTACCCGATGAGCTCATGATCGGCTTCACTACACAGGGCATACCAATGTGTTCAATGGCTGCACGAAAGTCGTCGATGCTATCAACAAATTGATAAGGAGAAGTCGCTATTTTTAATTCTTCAGCTGCTAATCGACGGATCCCCTCACGATTCATGGTGAGCTGTGTTGCTTTTGCTGTTGGTACAACCGTAAAGCCTTCAGCCTCTAATTCAACCAGTGTATCTGTGGCGATCGCCTCAATTTCTGGCACTATGTAATCAGGCTGTTCTGCGCGAATCACCTCTGCTAACCGCTCACCATCCAGCATAGAGAGCGTATAGCTTCTGTCTGCAACTTGCATGGCTGGCGCATTGTCATAGCGATCTAACACGATGACTTCTGCCCCTAATCGCTTAAATTCAATCACTGTTTCCTTACCTAGCTCACCGCCACCACAAAACAGGATTTTACATGCCGTTGGAGAAAAAGGGGTTCCCAAAGGAGTAATACGCATAAAGATTCCTTTTGATTAACATAATTTGATTATTTATCAAGTGAAAATACGTGTTTTTTTCAAAAAATGAGAAAGAAACACTTCAAAAAACACACATTAAAAACACAATTGCAACATAGTGTAGCGCTGGCGTTAATTAAATTGAAGGATTACCATGATGACAGCACGCATATCAATTCATAACAGCGATCACCCTCAAGCTATTTTAAAACATGCTTTCTCAGCATACGCAAATAATGTTGCCTTAATTTTTGGCGAAGACCAAGTAAGCTATCAAGAGCTTGAAATTCAAGTTGAAAGAGTTGCTGCTAATATTCAACAACATGCTCAAGAGAATCCATCCGAGTCACCTTATGTGGCACTATATCTTGAGCGTGGTATTGATATGGTAATCGGTATTTTAGCTGCTATCCAATCAGGGAAGGGCTATATCCCCATCTCGACTGAAGCCCCGACCTCTCGTTGTCAATTTATTATTGAAGACAGTCAACCCGCTTTAATTTTGACGCATAGTAAATTTCAAAATGCAGCGTTATTTAACGATTACCCAACCGTATCAATTGAGTCTCCAAGTACACAAGCGTTTACCCCTACACACTCAGCTATGTCTGATATCGCTTATGTCATTTATACCTCAGGTACAACTGGTAATCCGAAAGGGGTCGAAATCCCCTATCAGAATTTATTATATTTAGCGGAAGCACAGATCAACCGCTTTGGTATTGATAAAATCGAACGTGCACTCATGTTTGCATCCTATATCTTTGATGCCAGTGTATTTGAGTTGATCACCCAGCTGATGCTAGGTCAGACAGTTTACATTGCCAATGAAGAGCAACGTCATGACGCGACAGCTCTGGGAGAGCTTCTTGCCAACAACGCGATTCAATTTGCTAGTATCCCCCCCGCCTTATTGGCATTAATGGATTTAAAACATCTGCACACATTAAAAACATTAGTCGTTGCAGGTGAGACCCCTAACCTTGATATGCTAAAGCGACTATCAAAAGTCACACGCATTTTTAATGGCTACGGACCTACAGAATATACGGTAGGTACGTGCGCCAATGAATACTCAGACAGTCATTCTGAATTCAATATTGGTAAGCCATTTGTTCATACACGACTTTATTTACTCAATGATCAGCTCGATGCGGTCGATGATGGAGAAAGTGGTGAGTTATATATTAGTGGCGCAGGCATCGCCAAAGGCTATTTAAATCGACCTGATTTAACTCAAGCACGTTTTATCGACAATCCATTTTATCAAGCAGACATAGATCCTCCTCACTTTGCAAAACTCTACAAATCTGGTGATTTAGCCCGATTCGATGGCGAGGACTATCACTTTATCGGTCGCAATGACAGCCAGGTTAAACTTCGAGGATTTCGCATTGAGCTAGGGGAAATTGAGCAAGTAATTGCACAACATGACGCCGTTAAACTCGTAAGCTGTCAGGTTGTAAAGCATACTAATACAAAGTTTTTAGTTGCTTTTGTCGTTACTCATGAAGCACCTGATAACACCCTTGCTAAACGCATCAATGATATCGTCACCAGTACACTGCCCGACTATATGGTACCAGACCACTATCAGTATCTAAATGCTCTGCCCATGACAGAAAACGGCAAAGTTGATGCTCACGCTCTTTCAAACTCTGAGTTGACGACGATGCAACCTGTAAACCATGTCGACCTTGATTTATCTCAGCAAGCATTTTTGGCACAATTTCAGTCTTTCTGCTTGCCCGGATTAGAGTGGGAGCAAGACTTTTTTCAACAAGGCGGTGATTCGCTCTCTGTTATCAACTTAAGTAACCAACTCTTCCAACAATTAAATATCAGTGTACCCGCCGCGCTCATTTACCGTCACCGCAGTGCAGGGCAGGTATGGCAAGCTCTACAATCGCAAAAATTTGAAACCATAGCCTTGCCAAAGCGCCATGAAAAACTCGAACATGCGATCCCACTTTCCTTGCAGCAACGCGCTATTTGGTTCCTAGCAAAGGCAGATCCGAGTGATAAAGCATATCATGCAAAATGCACCACCACATTTACTGGGCAATTAGATGTGCCTGCAATGCAGGGCGCAATTCAAGATGTTGTGGACAATCACGCGGTTTTTCGCACCTACTATGATTTGCATGAACCAATCCAGTATATAGAGCCAAATTACAAACAAGATGTTCCCTACTTCGACTTTAGTGAATACTCCGAGTCCGTGGCTCTTGAGCATGTCGATAAGCTTGTAAATGGTGAAATGAATGATATTTTTGCGATAAACCAGCTTCCACTGGCACGTTTTGCCATTGTTAGAACACATCAAGAAAAATATGTCTTAATCCATATCGAGCATCATCTAGTGCATGACGGGTGGTCGTCTAATATCTTTATTAACCACCTATTCAGTTGCTACAAACAGCGCTTAAATGGTGCAGACAAAGCCACGTTGCCTGAAATTACACAGTATGCTGATTACGCAGCTTATCAACATGACTGGTTGAGCTCTGAACAAGCATCTCAACAACGTCAGTTTTGGAAAGAACAATTAAAAGATGCACCGGGGCGCATTAACCTGCCTGTTTCTCGTCTAGGAGATACTCCGACTGAACGAGGCAGAGCACATCGCGTCAAATTACCTCGAGCATTGTGGAATGACTTAAAATCTTACAGTCAACAAAATCAGGTGACGCCTTTTTCTATTGCATTGGCAGCACTTAATATCGTCTTGTCTCGCTTCAGTGGCGATCAAGATATTTGTGTCGGCTCAGGGGTAGCTAACCGCAGCTACACCAATGTCGAAAACACCATAGGGATGCTAGTGAGCACCGTAGTTGCACGCGTCAAGCAAAGCGCAGAAATGAGTATCAACTCACTCGTGCAACATTGCTTCGAAGTCAGTAATGATATGCTGGCAAATCAAACTCTGCCTTTCACAGAAGTCGTTGCCGATGTCAATCCTGAGCGTATTAAAGGGGTCAATCCGCTATTTCAAATCTGTTTCAGCTTCCATGACTCACCGCTACCTGATCTCACGTTACCCGGCCTGGAGAACATACAATATTACGAAGCCATCAGTAGTCAGTCATCAAAATTCGAGCTCAATATCGTTGTCATTACTCGAATGGGACAAGACCAAGATGACTCTGTTACCATGCTATGGGAGTTTGACTTAAACCGTTACGACCCTTGGTTTGTTGATGCGTTAAGTGAAAACTTTAATCATATCCTTGCTCAACTTATCAGTACTGATGGCGAGTTACCCATTGAGCAGCTAACGCTGACAAGCCCGCCTAAAACAGACAAACAGCCAGCGCAATACCGTAAAACTGATCTGCTATCGCAGCTCACAGCACAAGTTACAGCACAGCCAGACCAAACAGCACTGTTTACCACTGATAGCGAAATTAGCTATCAAGAGTTAAATGACCGTGCAGATAAGCTAGCTGGCAACTTATTGCAGCAATTTGGCCAACAAAGCTATATTGGACTCTATTTAAATCCTTCTATTGATACCGTTATCGCAATGCTCGCCGTGCTGAAGGCTGGTGCAGCCTATGTTCCGATCTCAACCAGAGCACCAGCAGCAAGAAACGAATTTGTGATATCTGATGCTAACTTACAAATAGTACTGAGTAATACCGAAAGCATTGCCACGCTGACAGATACACAACAACTCGATTGGCCGCTATTTAATATAGAAGGTGAGTTCCCCCAATGCAGCGCACCTGGCACTCAACCGATGCCAAAAGACAATGCATATATCATCTATACCTCAGGGACTACAGGTCAACCCAAAGGGGTGATACAAACCCATGAAAATGTCACACGGTTACTGTCTGCAACACAGCAGCAATATCAATTCGGTAACCAAGATACATGGGTGCTTTATCACGATACTATTTTTGATTTCAGTGTCTGGGAAATTTGGGGAGCGCTTTGCCATGGCGGGCAGTTATTTATTCCTAGCTATACTCAGGCACGCGACAGTTTTGAGTTTGTCAAACAATGTGAGCAGTTTGGTATTACGGTGCTTAACCAAACACCGAGCGCATTTTACAATTTTAGCGATATCGCAATCGAATCAAATGCCACACTTAGTAGCTTAAGGACGGTGATCTTCGGGGGAGAGCAGCTAAATTATTCACGCTTGGCACCATGGTGGAAGCACTTTGGTGAGCGCATTCAATTAGTCAATATGTACGGCATCACAGAAACCACTGTGCACGTAACCTCTCTACCGCTAGAACCAAAGATGAATTCGTATATCGCTGATATTGGTAAGCCATTAAATGATATGCAAGTATTTATTTTGGATAGCCAGCAGCGACCCGTGCCAGTGGGTGCGCAAGGTGAGCTATTTGTGAGTGGTGCAGGTCTAGCAAAAGGTTACCTCAATCAAAGAGAGTTGACCCATGCGCGATTCCTTGAGCTCTCATTCAATGGCCAGATCATAAGAGCCTACAAAACGGGTGATAAAGCCAGATTATTACCAAATGGCCACTTAGAATACTTAGGCCGACTCGATAATCAAATCAAAATACGAGGCCACCGTATTGAGCTCGGTGAGATCGAGTCACATTTGCTTAATATTGAAGGGGTAAAGGAAGCTGCGGTGATCACTTATACGCGCCAGCAACAAACAGCTCTCAGTGGATATGTTGTAATGCATCCTGATGCCCTTTTCGATGAAATTAATTTCTTAAATCAACTTAAGACCCATTTGCCAGCTTATATGGTCCCTAATGCGATCCGTCAACAAACCTCGATGCCTTTAACCGTGAACGGTAAATTGGATAGTAAAGCACTGCCATTACCGACACTAAACCAGACTAAACAATTTGTCGCACCAACCAACGAACGGGAAGCTTTGCTTTGCGAGATTTGGCAACAGACGTTAGGGTTAGAAAACGTGGGGATCCACGATAATTTCTATCGATTAGGGGGGAACTCTATCCTAGCCGTGCAACTTGTTCGCAACGCGCAAAAGTGGCATCAACTGGCCATTCCATTATCGGCGATTATCGCGAGCCCTTCAGTAGCGGCTTTGGCACAGCACTTAGACACATTGGATCTCATTGATATTTGTGACTCAAACAGTGACGAGCCAAGCTCAGCTTCTGCTCAAGTCATGGAGCTGTAGCAATGGATATGCATCAATTAATCAACCATCTTCACGCGCAACAATTGCGCGTGTGGGTGTCCGAGCAAGATACGTTGGCACTGGGATATGAGGATAACGTAGCGCCAACCTTGCTCACGACACTCAAAACGCATAAAGCAGATATATTGGCGCTGCTCAGCGCCCATAATATCCGCTCTGAGGCTGCATTTTTGAAATGGCCAGCCATCAAGCCTATGCAACTATCAAACACACAGGCGAGATTACTGTTTGTAGACAACCTAGACTCCCAGCGGTGTGCATACCATATACCGCTCCTCGTTAAGCTCAATGAGGGGATGAGTAAGGAAGAGATCACAAATAAAGTTGATAAGGCTGTCGCTAAACACCCACTATTGAATAGTCATATCATTGAGGATGCACAAGGCCTGAGTTGCCAAACTCAGCTGAACCCACTTAGCTACTCTTCACAGCGCGTTACGTCAACCGCAGAGCTCAAATCTCAGGTTTACAAAGCGATCCACACGTCATTCTCACTATCTCATGAAGCGCCTTTCAAAGTGAGTTTTTATCAGTTAAATAATGACACTTACTGCTTGTTTTTGTGGCATCACATTGTTTTCGATGCTTGGTCAATGCGCGTATTTTTTGACGAACTCAGTGAACAGTGCACCATGCAAACGACTCCAGCTACAACCAGTTATTTTGACTATGTGCGATGGCAATCAAAGCAAAATTTTGAAACTGCTCATCAGTACTGGCAGCAGCAGCTATCAGGCGCTCACCCAACACAAATCCAAGCAACGCAATACCAACAGATAGGCAGTGGTCAGGCACAAAATTACTACTTTTCTCTTAGTCGTACTCAGTCAAATGCCGTCAAACAACTTGCCAAGCAGTTTAATACAACCCCTTATGTGATTTTACTGAGTCAATTTGTATATCAAATCACCCAATATAGTGGTGAATCCGATATTGTCATTGGGGCACCGACAGACAATCGAGATCATCCTCAAACACAAGAAATTATTGGCTGCTTAGTCAACACATTGTTACTCAGGGTAAATACATCAAATCAGACTAATTTTAGCGAGTTAATCCAGCAAACAGCAAACACACTAAAGTCCGCTAAACAGCATCAACACCTGCCATTTGATGATCAATTACAATACCTTGATGGTGCTACAAACAGCGCATTGCCTAGTTTAATGTTCAGCGTACAGCGTTTTGGCAGTGATTTAGTTGACGAGTTTGAGTTGCCATTTAAACGCGCCGATGAATTCAATAATGACGAGCTTTATAATCCCGTCAAATGTGATTTACGCCTTGCATTTGACGATAGTCAAGAGGAATTACAAGGTCAACTCAACTATGATCCCAGTAAGTTTGATTTAGGCTTTATCGTTCACTTTGCCAACACATATCAAACCACATTGGCCAAAGCAATTGAAAACCCTGAGCGAAGCTTAAACTTAGGTCATGTAAACGCATTGCCTTCTTTTGAGTGTATGCACAATGAGATAGTGCAGCATCGTTCGCTATATCAAAATTTCAAACATGTCGCATTGACCCATAGCAGTGACGTCGCATTGCGTTACAAACAGCAAACTATCAGTTATTCATCGCTCCTAGGTCAAGTCGAACACCTTGCCAAGCACTTGAAACTTCACATGGAGCAGCAAGCATCCTCAACTGTGGCGTTAATGTATGAACGCAGTCCTGAGATGATCATTGCCATGCTCGCTGTGCTGGCTGCAGGCGGACATTATGTGCCACTTAATCCAACCCAAGGCAGTCACCGCAATGAATTTATCCTCAATGACTGTGGTGCCAAAATATTACTCTACAGCACCTCAGTTAAAACAAGTTTATCTGAGCTCAACTTTAACCATACCGCCATCACTATAGATAAATTGAGAGAAACACGGACACCAGCCACTGAGCTTGATGCGCGTCAGCATGATCAACTTGCCTACGCCATTTATACATCGGGCAGTACAGGCTCGCCCAAAGGCGTTTTGGTTGAAGACAGACAAGTCCTTGCATTAATTGAAAGCACAACCAGCTACTACCAATTTGACCACACTGAGCAAGTGTGTGCGCTGCCACCTTATTATTTTGATGCCTTTGTCGAACCATTATTTTTAGCCTTGTTAAATGGCGCCACCTTTATTGTGCCCACAGAGCAAGAAGTGAATTCACCAGAAAAAATTAGCGCTCTGTTGAGCGATGGTGTAACACATCTGGTCGCCTCACCGGCAATTTTAAACGCACTAACGCGACCGCAAAAATCACAACTAAAACGTGTTATTACGGGTGGAGAAGCGTGTAATCGACAACTAATAGAGACTTGGAAACCCATACTGTTCATTGAATACGGACCTACAGAAGCCACGGTGACGTCTTCAATATATGCCACCGAAACAAACGTTCAAACGCCTGCAAATATTGGTAAACCACTAGAACACTGCGCATTTATCATCGTCGATGAGCAGCTCAATGCCTTACCCGATTACTGCCCAGGTGAAATACTCATTAGTGGTCACGGTATTTCGCGGGGTTACTTGAACCTGGAATCACAAAATCGTTCACGCTTTATTGAGCTAAATGGCACTCGCTGTTATCGCACTGGCGACATTGCGAGGCGCTTAGCAAACGGAGACTATCAATACCTTGGTCGCAATGATAGACAGGTCAAGCTACGAGGCTTGCGCATTGAGTTGACTGAGATTGAGAATGCACTACTCATGCATCCTGACGTTAATCAAGCATGTGTCAAGGTACAAAATTCCTCTCAAGGCGATGCACTGGTCGCTTACCTCTGTGGAGAAGCCGTTTCTTTAGAAGAAATTAATTCAACACTCAAGGCATATTTACCAGAATATATGCACCCCAGTGCCACCTCTTGGCTGCCGACCTTGCCGCTAACCGCCAATGGTAAAGTCAACCTCGCAGCGCTTGAGCCGATTGAAATAGGCTCTGCTGAACAATACCGTCCACCGAGAAATCACTTGGAGCAAGCCTTGTGTAAACTCTGGCAAACCGAACTGAATGTAGCCCAAGTAGGCATTGATGACGACTATTTCATGCTTGGCGGTAACTCAGTTAGTGCGATGAGCTTAGTTGCAAAAATGCAACACCAACACGGCATAGACATCGAATTAAAACAATTTCTTGCAGCGCGTACCATCGCCAAAATAAGTCATCAAGACTTACCTAAAGACACCATATCTGTTGTGAACGCACCGCTTGTTGAGCAAGATTTAACCCATCAACAAACTGCTTTGCTCGTCAATGAACAGCTCAGCCCAACCGCCGCTGCGTACCATATCCCTCTTTTCTTAAAATGTGATACTGTGCACAAACAACAAGCATTGCTCAGTGCCATTCAAGACTTTATCGCGCATTACCCAATTTTGCGCACAACCTATAAACAAGATACAACAGGCCAATGGTGCTATCACCGTACCCTAGAAGATATTAGCGTTGAAAATCTATCGTTAGATGAGCTCAACCAATTCACTCAACGCCGTTTTGAATTAACTCATCAAGCACCTTTGCGAATCGCCTTAGTCAACTCACCAACAGCTTCAAACTATGCTATTTACATGGTTTTTCACCATATTGCATTTGATGGCTGGTCCACACGCGTCTTGTTACAGTCACTGGATACAATATTGAAAGGCCAATCGCATACGCCAGCCCCTGTTCAATTTACAGAATATGCTGCATGGCAAAGCCAACGTTCAGTGCAAGACCTCGCTTTTTGGCAAACACGATTTGCAGGATTATCTCTTACGCCATGGGAAACAGACACGCCCCGTCAAGCCGTTAACGATCACATAGGAAAGTCCATCGACTTTACCTTTCCTGATGATCTAACACGCAAGCTCAGAGCCTTGGCTAAAGCACAAAATACTTCTCTTTACACTGTTTTATTAACCGCTTATCAGCTGTCTCTTTGCCTCTGGAGCCAGAGAGAGCATATTGTAGTAGGCTCACCCAGTGACAACAGACCGAGTGAATGCACGCAGGCGGTCGGCTATTTTGTAAATACCCTCCCGCATATTTTACAAAAGCAAGAAAGCCACAACTTTTGCACTCATATCAAAAACAATCAACGCTATCTGATTGAAGCCAAAGCACATGAATCGGTCCCCTTAGATAAGCTCAGCAATGCTGTTGAGCCAACGCGCGCTGCTGGCGTGACACCATTGTTTCAGACTTTTTTTAGCCTAGATCAGTTCAATATATCAGAGCAGCAAAGTCCGCACTTTGAGGTTGCACAGCGAAGTACACAAATAGGCGGTGAATACACCCCTGCAAAATTCGATTGGAACCTGATTTGTAAAGACAATGGCACAACACTGCAGGCTCAATTTATCTTTATGGCGTCGCATTATAGTTCAGATAGATGCCAACAATTTATAGACTTTTTTACTGTATATCTTAACAACCTGTGTGATTATTCCGAGCAACCGATCTGCGATGTGCCGACAATCACACAGCGCGAATTTATGTCTTTAATGCCTGATACAGACATTAACCCACCAAGCTTTTTAGCGCAGTTTAGTGCAGCTGTTCAGAGCAATGCACATAAGGTAGCGTTAAGATATCAGGACAAAGAGATAACCTATGCTCAGTTAGACAAAGTCTCTAATCATATCGCTCACCAACTCAGCACCTGCACGCCATCAATCGTGTCCAATATTGCACTTTATTTTGAAAAAGGCGCAATTGCTCCTGTGATTATGTTATCTGCCCTCAAAGCGGGGATCCCTTTTGTCAGTCTATCTACAAACCACCCTGTGACACGTAACCTTGAAATCCTCACCTTGGCACAAACAGATCTAGTAGTATGTGAACATGCCGCACCTGATTGGTATAAAGGGCAGTCATTGGTCATCGACCTTGATAAACTTCTGCTACAGCACACACTTGATGATTTTGAACCGCAAATATACCCACAAGACAAGCTCGCTTATCTTATATTCACATCCGGCACCACAGGTAAGCCAAAAGGTGCGATGTTGCATCATGGAGGGTTGGCCAATTTATGTCAGCATATGCGACATAGCCACCAACTAGAAAACGCAGAACAAGTGATTGCCAGTCAATTTGCTGAATACGTTTTTGATGCCAGTATTTGCGAGATTTTCCCCGCTCTAGCAGCTGGTGCGCAATTAGAGATAGTGCCTGAAACTATGCGCAAAGACCCCACTGCTCTTTACCAATTTTTAGCTGAAAGGAAAGTTAAAGTCGCATTTTTGCCTACGGTTTTAATCAATCAATTTGCAGAAAAAATTGCGCAGATAAAATTACAACTCTTGTTTACCGGCGGCTCAAAACTGAACCCTGTAGATATAAAACTCGCGGAGACATTTTTGAATGAGTATGGACTAAGTGAAACCAGTGTTTGCGTTACACAGGCTCAAATCATGCGCAACCAGCCCGTTAAAATTGGACATGCGATCAGCAACACCCAAACCTTTATCCTTGACGCACACAAAAATATATTGCCTAAAGGTGCGGTTGGAGAGTTATATATTGGTGGCCAACCTGTTGGATTAGGCTATTGGCAAAACCCGCAACAAACAACAAAGCATTTTGCTCAGCATGCCTTTTCTCACGGCCATCAACAAATCACCTCATACCTTTACCGTACCGGCGATTTAGTGAGGCTTGATAGACACAATGCGTTAGAATTTATCGCACGTGCCGATCAACAATGGGATATTGACGGTCACCGTATAGAGCCTGCTGAAATTGAGTGCAAGTTACTTAAACATCCCGATGTGAAGCAAGCCGCAGCACACTTGATTAAAACGCAAGCGGGCGCCAATTCGCTCGTGGCCTATATTGTTACGGAGCAAGCAAACACCTCGTGCATCCAACAATGGTTTAATGCGCAAGTGCCACATTACATGCAACTAACTCATGTCACTGCGATGGCGACGCTACCTTTAACACTTAATGGCAAGCTAGATACCAGTAAACTGCCAACCGATATTATTGAGCACCATATCGATATACAAGCGCCTGAGACAGAAACTGAAAAAGCACTGGCACCACTTTGGTCAGAATATCTAGGCGTCGCGAATACCGACCTCAATCAGCACTTTTTTGCACTCGGCGGATCGTCCATAGTCGCAGCAAAACTCGTGAGTCAATACAGTACGCAACTGAATATGGATATACCCCTGTCTTTATTACTGACCCACCCGACCTTCAAAGCATTTGCACAGGCAATAGCAGAACAACAGCAACAGAGTCAGGTCTCTGAAGACGAATTTGAAATGGAGATTTAACAGATGATCATAGATATTATTTATAACCTGAAGCAACAAGGGATCTGTCTTTGGCTCAACGGCGATAAGTTAAAAATTACCAGTCAGAACGACATTTCAAAAAGTGATACTGTGGCTACTTTACGCATGCACAAAGCTGATATCGTAAGCTATTTAAAACAGCATCAAATTACTGACAAGCAACGTTTTGACGCGCTAACAATTTTACCCACTGACAGTCATAGTGCGCCACTCACAGCGGGACAAAAGCAACTCTACTTCACCCATACCTCGTCAGATTCTTCGAGCGCCTATCATATCCCCTGCTTATTGAAACTGACATCTAAATGTGAGGTCACACAGCTAAAAGAAGCATTCACAAAGCTCATACATCGACACAGTGCTCTCAATTGCAAATTTACATTCAATGAGCAGGGAGAGCCGCATCAAATACGCTGCACAGAGCCTGTGGGTTTTGAACACGCTCAATGCCAAGATCATAAACTGGACTCTCTTTGTGAAGACCTATTCTGCGCCTCGTTTGATCTCTCTCATCACAGGCCACTGCGTATCACATTTATACACACTGCAAGTAGCATCTATGTTTATTTAGTCTGGCATCACATCGCATTTGATGGATGGTCACTGGGCATTTTTCTCAATGACCTTGAACAGTTATATCTAGATCACACTCTGCCACCAGCACTACAGTTTAATGATTTCGCTCACTTTCATTACGCTGAACAACAACTCACTGCTCAGCGACATGCTCGTGAATATTGGACCCAACAACTGGAAGGGTTGTCCCCACTGACGTTGGCGCAGTGCAAGCCAAGACCGAGCGTATTTAAACATCAAGGCGCGACCTTTGAATTGCCTCTTGAAAATGGTTTTTCAGAGCAAATCCAAAGCACAGCACAACAACATCAAGTCTCTTTAAATACCATTGGGCTTGCTGCTTGGTATCACACCTTAGCGTTATTCAGTGCGCAAAATAACTTCGCAGTCGGCATGCCGAGCGAAAATCGTAATATCAAAGCTGAGCAAAGCATCATCGGCTATTTTGTCAATACCTTGCCAATTAAACCTGCCCTTGCCCATACACTCAGCGTGTCTGAGTGGATAAGTGAGGTGAATAGTCAGGTGACCCAAGCAAAGGCCCATCAAACATTACCCTTTGATGAGATAAAATCCTTACTTGATATCCAACTAGACACTAGTATGCATCCAGTGTTTCAAAGCATATTTACGCTCACTCAATTCTCACCGGAGCCAACCTATCAACACTGGTCTGTGGATGAACCCAGTCAGTCAACTCAACCACAAGCAAAATTTGATTTATCCGCTTTTCTCGATTTGGGTCCTAGCTCAAGTATTAAATTAAACTATGCAACAGCACTGTATAGCACTAGTTATATCAAGCGTATAGCCAGTCTATTCAAGCGTATTTTGCAGTGCTACATAGCAGACAATCAAGATAACAAACTGAACGCGCTTCCATTACTCACAGAGCAAGATATTTCCCATTTACACACACTGAGTTCGAGCGCCTGCGTCAGCGAACCGAGCACCAATATACTCACGCGGTTTAATGAAATTGTCACCACTTACCCTAAAAAAATAGCACTGCGTAATGCATGCGCCGCATTGAGCTACAAGCAACTCAATGATAAAGCAAATCAATTAGCCAATGTCATCAGGCAACAAACTCAACACCCTGAGGTTATTGCAATCTGTATGGAAAGTGACATGACGATGGTTGTTGCCATGCTTGCGACACTCAAGCTAGGCGCGGCCTATACTCCTTTGGCACTGAAAGACCCAGATGATAGGAAGTCTTATCAACTCAGTGACAGCCAAGCTGATTTCCTGCTTTACGATGAAAGCTCAGAGCAATCACTATCAAGTCTACTTGACACTCACACTATTTCGGCACTCAAAATCAATACCCGATTATCCTTTGAAGACATCAGCACAGAGCTAGATTCGCCAAGGCTCGACAGCACAGCCGTTGCAAACATAATCTATACTTCAGGTACAACGGGGAAACCAAAGGGCGTCACGGTTACACATGCTGGGTGCGTATCTTTGGCACACAGCAGTGAATATCTGACCTACAGTGCCGAGGATCGCTTCATTCAATTGGCAAATCCTGCTTTTGATGCTGCGACTTTTGAGATCTGGGGCGCACTATTAAACGGCGCAGAGCTCCATATCGGATATCAGCATATCTTAAACTCCGCAGCGCAGTTTAAAGACACCATTAACACACTTCAGATTTCAACACTGTGGTTAACAAGAACGCTATTTGATACCTTATTTAACCAAGATGAATCTATTTTTAGTCAGTTGACATATTTACTTGTCGGTGGAGAAGCGCTTACAGAACCCCTCGTACATAAGCTTCTGTCTTCTCATTTTAAGCCGCAATACTTTATTAATGGCTATGGGCCCACAGAGTGTGCAACATTCACCACCTTGCACCAAGTAAATACCGATGACTCTCCAATCCCAATTGGCAAGCCATTACCTGGCCGCTCTGTCGCTATCGTAGGGGAAGACAAGCAATTACTGCCCTTTGGTTGCCCTGGAGAGTTACTGGTATATGGTGAAGGTGTTGCTCAAGGGTATTTAAATAAGCCAGAGCTTACTCAAGCACAGTTTATCCACCAAGCGCTATTTGATGACGAACAAAAATGTTATTGCACCGGTGATATTGTGTACTGGAGTGATAAACACACATTATGTTATCTCGGACGCTCAGATGAGCAGGTCAAAATCCGTGGTTTCAGAGTCGAACTTCAAGAAATTGAGCGACATATCAATGCACTCGAAGAGGTTGATAACAGTGTAGTTACGACCCAAAAAACAAATGGCAGCACATTACTACACGCCTATATCGTATCAACCTCACAAGACTTTCAAAAATCGCAGACTAACGACAAGATACTCAGTGCACTACGCCATAAAGTCGCACACTATATGATACCGCACACCATCACGTTTTTAGAAACGCTGCCGGTGACGCTGAATGGCAAGTTAGATAAACGCAAACTTCCTCAGCCGACGTATGCACACAAAGAAGTTGAATTACCAGCAACGGAAACGGAGCGAAAAATACACACACTATGGCAACAGATCCTCAGTTGTCAGGAGATATCCGTGACAGAAGCCATCACAAATTATGGCGCTGACTCTCTTAGCCTTTTAAGCTTTTGTGGACAAGCTCGTAAGTTAGATTGGCAACTTACACCTCAGATACTGTTGGAAAACATCTCGATTAGAGCATTGGCTAAAGTCGTGCGTAACTTATCGATACAGCAATTTGCTCATTTAAATGATGAGCAGGCACTCGCACATGCCTTAATACACCCTCATTTCAACCCAAGCCTAATACTGAACTCTGATAGCGCACACATCCTCCATATGCTGCCTGCGGCAGCCGGTGCAGACAGCTTTACCCAACTCGGGAATGAGCTCAGCAATATTTGCTCTTTGCATGTCGTTGAAAATGTAAAGCTGTTCACCGGGAAGCACATTGCGATGCAACCTTTGGTGATTTATTATGCCGAGCGGATTCTTGCTCAGCAGTCCAGTGGGCCATTTTATCTCGGTGGATTCTGCGAAGGGGCTATGATGTCTTTAGAAGTCGCAAACTACCTTCGAGACATGGGACATCAAGTTGCTCATTGCTTCTTAATTGATCCAGTCTTGCCAATGCTAACGACAAAACAGCAAATGCAAGCGGAACAATTAATTGCGCTGAGCGATGACATTAAATCTTCCACAATCGCAAATGCCTTCTTAACATTGACGCGGCACTTCTCTACAGCACCACCCTACGAACATGACACCACCTTTTTCTCAGCCAATGATGTCAGTGAACAAGCCGTGCCCTTAACCGTGCTAGACATAATCCATCAAGTGACTGATATACCCACACTCTATCATGAGGCTTTTCAGCCTCCATGTAATGGTTTAGACCATATTTTACGTTCTGTAGAGATTATTTCGCTTGAAAGTCTGCATGATGAGATCATGACCAATGCACTTGATTTAGCCTTGATAGCGACAACTATCGATGAGAAGCTCAAAGAGCGTATACACATGCAAAAGGTATCAAACCTATGACCCAATCGCAGTTTGCAACTCAATACGGTATACACCTGGGGCTGACAATGTTCGCCTGTATGTTAGCAATGCCAATATTTACGCCTTATATGCTCAATTTAGGTTTTGCCTTACAAGATATTGCATTGGCTATGATGGTCATGGCTGTCACTATCATACTATTCGAAGTCCCAAGCGGTATGCTTGCCGATATGTTGGGAAGACGCAAAGTCTTTCTCTTTTCTCTACTATTTGGCGCACTGTGTAATAGTATCTTGCTGTTTAGCGAACATCATTGGCATATCTGTGCAGCCATGTTTTTTTGGGGTCTGAGTCAAGCAACTTTAAGCGGTACGCTCAATGCGTGGTTTGTTGAAAAGTACCAACGACTGCAAGGAAATGCGCCCATCAATAAAGGGTTTGCCAAGGTGTATGGTTTAAGTTATCTCATTGGTGCAAGTGCGGCCTTGTGTGCCGCGTTGTTCTTAGCGTTTGCTGATGCGCAGGTTTGGTCTTTAACAAGCTTATATCAAATCCTGTTTACAAGCTCCATATGCGTTTTTATCACGGTATTTGTTCGCACTTATGTTGTTGTAAAAGAAACAGCTAGGGCATCACCTGCCAAATCAACCAATACGCTTGCGTCTCAGTGCTTAGCAATATTTAGAACGTGTAAGCAAATCGAGATGAGAAGGTTATTAATCATCCTGATTTTTGCTATCCCTGTGGCAAGTAGTATTGAGAAATTTTGGCCAGCGCTCATTGAAAACTATAGTCATGCGCCTGTAGACACAATTGCATGGCTATTTCCTGCCATGCTTGCTGCCAGTTTTGCCTTAAACGGACTCGCAGCTGCGATAAGTACACAATTATGCCGACTATTAAAACAGCGCCTTGGACTAGTCATGGCGCTGGCTCATATAGCAAAACTTGTATGTGTTCTACTGCTCGCTTTGGCAAGCTCAATACATATGTTCATTGCCGCACTGATCTTTTTTTATTTTTGTATGGGCCTTGCACAACCTGCACAACAGCAATTTCAACATCAACTAAGCCATGATGATGTCAGAGCCAGTATTGAATCGGTCACGTCATTAAGTACACGTCTTGGTGGGTTGCTTGGCACAGCGTTAACAGCTTTAATGTTAAGCTACACAACACTCATATCAAGCTGGCTAGCACTGGCGGCATTATCCTTGGTCGCGATTATACTTTGCTGTACCAAACGACTTAATCGCGCAGACCCCCAGCAATTGCAAGCGATGCCTTCATAGGTATATTCACTTATATATCACTTTACGTAGATGGCATGATACGGCCATCTACTCCACAATTGCTTGCCATTGATGCGCTTCACCTAACTCCAGTTTTAATCTATCCCCTTTAGCAAGCTTACCAACACCCTGTGGCGTGCCTGTCATCACAATATCGCCTGGCTGCAAGGTAAAGTATCGAGATATCTCTTGAAGTAGGTGGTCTAGTTTAAAAATCATCTTATCGGTTTCACCATGCTGTTTAAGCTGATCATTTTGCCAAAACTTAAACTCTAAAGGCGGTGTCAACTCTAACCCTTCTACAGGCATAAATGCAGACAGACAAGCGCTGCCATCAAATGCTTTTGCGCGCTCCCAAGGGTGTCCTTGCGCTTTAAGCTGAGACTGTAAATGACGTAAAGTCAGATCGAGACCAAGGCCAATACCGCAAATATTTGACAGCGGCTCTTGTGTGTTAGCGGTTATCGTCTCGCCGACTAACAACACGAGCTCCGCCTCATAATGGTGCTCACCAAGTTGTTCATTAATCGTGAATGCTGGGCCAAAATCACAAAACGCACTAGCAGGTTTGATAAACAATAAAGGAGACTCGGGTATGGGGTTATTTAACTCTTGCGCATGAGCCACATAATTACGGCCAATACAGACGGCTTTACCGGCTGGAAGTGATATTGTCTCTCCTGATACCCATTTATGCTGATACATGACTTTCTCCATTATTATCCTGTGATCTGTCTAGAATTGTATCTAACTTCAAGACAAACATTGAGCAGATTATGCTTATACTCAATATACATAGATATTATTTTGCGCACCTCACTGCACGCGACAGTAAACTTATTTTGCCACTGTTATGGAAACTTTCTGTTAATCAAAATGCGCGATAAGTTGAAACCTTTATAATCACAAGTTATAAAAACCACACAGCAAGTAACTAGGAATCACATCCATGAAAGCCCATGACAATCTCCCACTCACCGACTTTATAGAATATTCGCCGCAAGAGATGCAGCAACGCGCCGATGATAACTTCTCGCTCATGCAACGTAGACATACCATTCGTAGCTTTAGTGACCGCCCTGTACCTAAAGAAGTTATCGAAACCTGTATCAAAACCGCGGGATTGGCGCCAAGTGGTGCAAACCACCAGCCATGGCACTTTGTGGCGATCCACAGCAGTGATGTGAAAAAGCAAATTAGAGACGCTGCCGAGCAACTTGAGCGTTCATTTTACAAAGGGCGTGCCGGTGACGAATGGCTGGATGCGTTAAAGCCTTTAGGTACAGATGCGCAAAAGCCGTATTTGGAGCATGCGCCTTGGCTCATTGCTATTTTTACCCAGAAGAAAGGCGGGATCCATGCAGAGGATAAAAATACCAACTATTACGTACATGAGTCAGTCGGCATCGCGACTGGGTTTTTGATCCAATCACTACACAACGCAGGCTTGGCAACATTGACACATACTCCAAAGCCGATGAGCTTTTTAACAGAGATTTGCCAACGAGATAAAGACAATGAGCGCCCATACATGCTGCTGATAGCAGGCTATCCAGCTGAGGATGCCACGGTACCAGAGCATGCATTAGTTAAAAAATCATTAGATGAGATTGCGTCATTTATTTAACTGATTAAGAGGAAGTACTGGCTATCGCCAGTACTTCTCCTGCTGCCAGCCCAGAAACCACCACCACATCCTCTCCCAATGCTTGGCCTAAGCGGACCAGTCTGCGCTGTTTTATTCCCTGCTCAACAACATACACCATGGTTAACTGTCCAGTGCGCTTTACATACTGCTGTGGGATCACCACCCTTTTGATCGGCGTCGACGGCAAGCTTATCTGCGCATACATGCCCGGCTTGCTGCCTTTTGGTGGCACAATATCTAGCTTGATTTCAAACTGTCGGGCTAAGCTATCTGCTACAGGCACAATCTCACTGATTGTGCCCATGACGGTTGTACTCAACGCCTTCAATGCCACTTGTAATGTATCACCCACTTTGAACTGCCCCGCTAAGCTCGATCGCACAGCACCACTAACCTGCAAACTCGCAGGATTAAAAATCTCAACAATCGGCACACCTGGGCTAAGCATACTGCCTGGCTCTTGCAGTCGTTCCACCACCACACCAGATAACGGCGCATGCAAACGCGTATAATTTAGCGCCGCTTGTGCGCCACTTAATTGCTCAGTCAATGCAGCGCGACGTGCCTTGAGCTCATCAACTTTACTTTGCCATTCATCCATTTGATTATTGGCCACGAGCCCTTTACTCAACAAAGCTTCGCTGCGCGACAGCTGTTTTTGTGCCTGAGATAATTGCGCTTCATTGGCCCGACTTTGCGCGCGAATTTCCTCCATAGAAGCACGTAACTGGGTGTCTTCTAAAGTCGCCAGTAATTGACCCTTTTTCACTAGTTGACCTGCGCGCACCTCAAGCGTGTGTAACTGTGCCAACACACGACTAGAAACCAGCGTATTCTCTTTGGCAACCAAGCTGGCGCTCACAAAGTCTTCAGGCGTCACCTCTGTCGTGGTAACAAGGTATTGCTCGCCACTGTAGTCAGCTGACTGAGTGCGAAGCTGCGGCTCAAGTTGTGTATTAAATAGCCCGGAAAAAGCGCCTAATAACCCCCCTAAAGCAATGGATGCGGCCATCACTCCCCAATGTCTAGTTGTTAAGCGCATTGTCCGCCTCCTCATATTGTGTGTCTTTAAACACCAAAAAATACACCACAGGCACCACAAACAGTGACAATATTGTGGATGCCAAAGTGCCAAAAATAATCGCCAGTGCAAGACCGCTAAATACAGGGTCTAAAATAATGACTAAATTACCTAACATGGTTGTTCCAGCCGCGAGCAATACTGGCCGCATGCGCACTTCCCCAGCCTGATACAGTGCCTCTTTTATTGCCACCCCACGTGCACGTTGCTGATTAACAAACTCGACTAGAATAAGACTATTTCGCACCACAATGCCTGCCAACGCTATCATGCCAATCATGGCAGTGGCGGTGAACAGCACTGGCTCAGGTGCGCCAGCTATGGTGCGCTCACCAAACTGATTTAATAACCAAAACCCCGGCATGATCCCTATCATGGTCAGCGGGATGGCCGACATAATGATACCAGCCAGTGCACTCGATGCTGTTTGCCAGCGTAAAATGATGAAAATCGCCGTCAGCGCAAAGGCAAAGCCAATTCCCATATCGCGAAATACATCCACAGTAATACGCCACTCACCTTCACCAGAAAAACGGTATTCTGTCCCCGCAGGCAACTGCCAACCAAGCCCTGCACCACTGGATAAAAATGTCCGCGATTGCCAAGGCCACTGAGTTTGCTGTGATGTTTTACCTTCATCACTGACAATATCTGCAATGACCGCAGCTGGCGTTCTTCCATTGAGCTCAGCCGTTACATAGATGACCTCTTTGAGATCTTTGCGATAGATAGGCTGCTCCACTGAACTTTGTTGCCACTGTCCAAGCTCCCCCAAAGGCACCAGAGGTGAAGTGGCACTTTCCAATGCATTCCCCGCCGTAGTTTTTGCCAATGTATGCGTACCTCTTAACTGCAGTGCATTGATCACAGGCCATTGGTTGCGCTCTGCAAATGGCAGTTGTAATTCAATATCCAGTGGGGTGACTTCATGGGGCACTTGTAATACACCTGCAACCAGACCACCACTGGCAATTTGCAAAGTCTGATTCACATCCTGAGTGACAATACCTGATAAGGCGGCTTTGCGTTTATCCAAAATGAAGCGTTGGCGCATCGCTTGAGGGACCAAAGACATATCGACCTCAGTCACATGTGCTTCTTGCTCAAGTCGTGCTTTGAGCACATGGGCGGCTGCCACATGCGTGGCTTTATCTGTAAATAAGTCACTGGCATACACTTCAGCGACTAATGTCGACATCACAGGAGGCCCGGGTGGCACCTCAACCACTTTGATGCGAATGCCATTTTTTATCAGTGGCGCCAATGCTTCACGCATTCTCAGTACCACAGCATGAGACTGATGAACGCGGTGCTGCTTATCAACTAATAAGACTCTTAACTCTGAAAAATGACTACTATGACGTTGATAATACCCACGCACCATGCCATTAAAATCGACACTGGATGGCCGACCAACATAGGCAGCCATTGCCGTCACTTCCTGTAATTGCCAAACAACTTCTTGTACTCGCTGCGTCATTGCTGCCGTAGCCTCTAAACTCGTACCTCGTGGCATATCAATGAGTACTTGCACTTCATTTTTGTTATCAAATGGTAGGAGTTTGAGTGGCACCGCACGCAGTAATGGTAGACTCGCACTGACAACGAATAAGCCAAGTACAGACCAAAGCAGCCATTTTGCTCTGATTGGGTTAGCAAGCAGTGAACTCAGCCATCCTCTATACCATTGATTATGTTGCGCAGTCTCTGTGGTTGTTGTGCTGCTCAGCAGTTTACTGCCCAACCAAGGGGTGACAAACAAAGCCACTAAGGTTGATGCAATCACCGCCACTGGAATATTAAACGCCATAGGTGCCATATAAGGGCCCATCATGCCGGTTATAAACGCTAATGGAATGAATGCCACGATGATGGTCAATGTGGATGTTAATAGCGGCATTTTCACTTCAAGCATCGCATCCACAATAGTATTAGCACGGTTTGATGGGCTCAACCTGCCGGTGTGGCGACGCAAAAAACGCGTCATGTTGTCGACCCCTGTAATGGGGTCATCAACCAATAACCCCAGTGCAAGGATCAATGCAAACAAGGTTACACGGTTAATGGTATAACCAAATAAATAGCCCAAACTGAGTGTGATCCCATAACACACGGGAATAGCCAAGCCAATTATCAGCGCCTGCCGCCAGCCCAAAAAGAGGCCAATAAAAACCACCACAGTCACAATCGCAAAAGCCAAACTCGCAGTGAGATTGTTTACCTTCTCATCCGCTGTTTGCCCATAATTGCGCAATACCTGATAGCGCACACCGACTGGAAATAATTCAGACTCCAGCCTCTCCATCAATGCCAGACTTTGCTCAGCGACCTGAACGGCATTGCTGCCGCGCTGCTTAGCAACACTCAAGGTCACCATAGGTAAATTGCGTCGCTGATCATCCAACGTGATCCACTGATAGTGATTTGGTTCACTGGGTCCATCATGCAAAGTGGCAATATCCGAGAGATAAATCTGCCTGCCATTAACGACATTCACAACCAATTGGTTTAATTGTTCGGTCGTACGCAGCACATCTCCAGCTTGCAACTGCCAAAGCTTATCGCCAACAACAAAGTCCCCCACCGTATCTAGTTGGTTGGCATATTCAATTGCCTTTAATACATCTAGTGGCGTGGTGTGATACGCAGCCAATGCGCTGGCGTTGAGTGCAACCTGAATTTGCCGTGTACGCCCTGATAGCACCGAGACTTCGCTGGTGTCATTAATGGTCTGAAATTGAGCCGAAACTTCTTGTGCAATGCGCGTTAACTCAAAATCGCTATAGCGTTCAGGGTCCTCACTGTACAAGCCCAACATCAGTATCGCCACATCATCCACTTCAACCGGTTTTATTTGCCAGTGCTTTACCACGCTCGGCATCGTATCTTCATTGGCATATAACTTAGTATAGGTATTGAGAATAGCACGCTCGCGGTCCTGTCCGACCTCAAAGCGCAGCGTCACCGACACACTGCCAGATGCACTGGTTGAATAGACATGCTCGACACCCGGGATTTGCCGGAGTATTTTTTCAAGGGGTTCAGTCACCAAACGCGCCACTTCAGAGGCCGCAATATTTGGCACCTCAACATGGATATCCAAAATAGGCACCACGATTTGCGGCTCTTCTTCACGTGCAGTCTGTTGCAGTGCCAGCATGCCGAATAAGACACTGATCAGTAAAATAAAGAGAGGAATGCGACTATGCAATAGTTGCCTCATCACGCTTGTAAACATTAACTGTCGCCCTCGTCGGTAGTTGGCTGACAAAATAGTTGATACAACTGAGCCAAAATCGCCGTGACCTTATCGTCAATGATCCGATAGTAAATTGTCTGCCCATCACGACGCGTCGCCACCACATTGGCTTTACGAAGCCCAGCCAAATGCTGCGACAATGCAGACTGTGCCAGTGGTACCTGCGCATTTAACTCACTGACACTCATTTCTTGCTGTAGCAAACTACATAAAATCATTAGACGGTTTTTATTTGCCATCAGTTTAAGTAGCGCCTCTGCATGCTCTGCACTTTGCGCCATATCTTGTGCTTTCAATGTTATGTCCATGTCATCTAACTTTGATGGCATTATAGATAAGTACATTAGAAAAATCTAATATTAGAGATCCCTAATATACTGGATTCACGATTATGCTCAAGTCAGTGTAAACCCTACTCACCCCCTTCAAAGACCAACAAAGATGTATTGAAGGTATACAAGCAAAACAATAAATACTGTTCGATCACAGCTTATTGATTGATGTGCGGGATGTTTCGGGGCACCAAGCCGGTGCTGCTCCCATGAGCGCAGTCAACACTCAGAGGGATGTACTCGAGTTAAAGCTGCCCACATGAGAGCCAGATCAAAACCGTGTCATCTATCTACATTGTGTGGCAAACGGTCGCCTTGATTTGCCAGCGAGCAGCTTAAAATTATTTTTTCAATGGGTTGGTGTCGTGACGTGCCGCGCAGACGAGTTATATACGATGTTCGCTAATTCATTGTCTCTTCACGGCCATGAACCTCATGATAGAGCCACACCATGCGATCGAGGAACCATGTTTTTGCCAAGATTAAGCCAACTGTACCAGTGCACGTACTGATCGGCTCATGAAAAAACAGCCCCGCGACAGACATCGCGGTAAATACACATAATAATGCTGAAATCACATCGAGTGTTTTAAAGTGGTGCGAGGGTATTTGCGCACGCTGGTAAATTAAGATGCGCTCCCCAAGCACACTTTGTGACGCCCAATTGTCTGTGTGGGCAGGCTTTTTAAAGCACCTGGGGTTTATCCAAATCCACACACTCAGTACGACTAATGCTGGCCAAAACCATACCCCAAATAGGTCACGCCACCAAATACACGCAATCAACAGAGGTAAACAGCTATAACGCGTCCAAACACTCCAAGGATTTGTGTGTCTTTGCCACACGTCCTCACTCATAGAAAAGTACTTCGCTGCCAAATTTTCAAACCGCATCTATTTATCCTTAAATACACCATACTCAACAGACTAACCGCAAACACAGCGATGAACTGTTTAAAAATGTAGCATCGAATACACATTTACTGACGTTTTTAGCTAACTAGCTTACAGCACATCCACTCACTGACTTGTAGACTCGATGTCACTTTATTTAGACACCAACATACAAAGGATTGCTGATTATGACACGGGCTTTGAAATACACCTCTTGTTTAATGGCCACTTGTTTAATACTCACTGGTTGTCAGGATAATCAAGATCATCGTACTGATTTGCAGCGCTCAGCGGGAAATTGGCAAAAGACAGGCTACGGACAGGCCCTTCATATCACCATGAATCGCGTACTCAGTTATCAATATAATAGCTATGGCTGCATTCAAGTATCGGCTCAATCACACCAAGAAGCAAACACCGCTTTGTCATCAATTGAAATGTTCAACCCTAAACGGTTACTCATACAGTATCAAGGAATGGTGTACCCAAGCCAATATACACACAGTGACGCGCTGCCAAGTCAGTGTGTAACCCCCATCACAATATCGGATACAGCTTCGCCAAGTGTGGTGTTTGATTACTTCTGGCATACTTTTAATGACTATTATGCGTTTTTCTCAGTCAAAAACCTTGATTGGCAGGCACAATATCAGCAATACCGTGCCCAAGTGACAGATACAATGACAGATGAAGCACTGTTTGCTCTTCTTTCAGACATGGTTGCGCCACTGCAAGATATGCATGTCACTCTCTCATCTGCGCAACAAGAGTACTTTTCCCATAAACCAGCCCCGCTCTTAAACGCCATACAACAAGACGCGGCATTACTCCATGTGCAAGGAAAGCCCAAAGACTTAAATTCAATCTTTGAAGATTACCAAATTAAATCACAGCATGTTAGCGAGCAATACCTGCTAACTGAAAGTGTTAAAACACTGCCAATACATAGTAATAATGCCACCGCAGTTTGGGGGAAAACATCAAGTAATGTTGGAGTATTGGTGCTGAATAACTTAGATGCCTATGCCTTACTAGATGACGCTACTGAAATACAGCACCTAAAGGCTGCGCGAACTATGATGGACGAAGTTATGGCTGATCTCCATGACACCGAAGCGATGATAATTGATATTCGACACAATACAGGAGGAGATGACGCCATCGCTTTGGCCATTGCTAATCACTTCGCTGACAGAGATGTGTTAGCTTTTAACAAACAAGCCATCGGCTCTGTGGGACGAGGCATTCCAGTACGCCAGCAATTGAAAGCGAACCCATCCGCCTATACACAACCAGTATACCTATTAACTAGTCAGCTAACTATCAGTGCAGCAGAAGTATTTACCATGTCTATGGCACAGCTTCCCCATGTCACACTCGTTGGCGAGCAGACCGCAGGTTCACTGTCAGATGCACTACACTTTACATTGCCAAATGGTTGGCAGATGAGTTTATCCAATGAAGTATACCGAAATGCCCAAGGAGATATGTTCGAACATATAGGTTTCACACCAGAACACCATGTACCCGCATTCAGTAAATATGATCTTGAAATGCAGCGCTTCGAAACCTATGACTTTGTGCTCACCAAGCTCAATAAGGCACCTTCGCCAAGAATGAACATCGACGACTTTGAACGTCAAATTTCAGCACTGCAAACACAAGGCAATATTCCGAGTATCGCAGTCAATGTCATTGCACAGGGTAAATCAATTTATAATCAAGGGTTTTCCAATCAAGCTGATAGGGAGGTCAACGCTGATAGCCTTTTTAATATCTCAGGATTAAATGACATGTTAATTGGTGATGCGATACACAGTGCCAATATGGAAGGCGCTCTAATAATCAATGAACCGTTCGCTTATTTATTACCTTTTGAAATCGCTAATCATAATAAGCAACTTACACTGGCACAGCTACTGACAAATAAAAGCGGTATTGTTGACAACCCCAAGATGCTTGCCTGCGCAACATCAACTCACGCCAAACAATGTACAATCTTGCATGAAACCCCAGATCTACTATTGGAAGCATATTTGAATGCAGACGGATTACTTTATCATAAAGGCAACTTTTCAAGTCATTACGGTGCAATTGCCCAGAACATCCCTATTTATTCCCAGCTAGGCGTCACACTTGCAAGTTATGTTTTCACACAGGCCACCCAGGCCCCCCTGTCTGAATTAACCCAGCAGTATATTTTCGACCCCCACAAAATGAAAAATACTTCCTGGCAAACGGAATACACGGGGCATAAACCAACGCACCAGCTCATTTCAACAGCTAACGATATCGGCCGTATGATAAATATGACGACAACAGCTACCGCTGGTGATGACCTTAGTTACCCAAAATACTTTTGGCATCAGGACAATCACAATGCGTACCATCGAAGCCACAGTAATAATGCCACCTCATTGTTATTTTCAGACACGTTTAATCAAACTGGATATATCTTACTGACTGACCACAACCCCCAAACAAAGGAAGCAAAAGCACGATACCGGAAAATTGAACAACTCGTGTTTAGGCTGACACAACAGCTACCAATACGATCGCAATAACCTAGTTAATGCGGCGATAATGAAGAAGCTGGATCAATCAACTGAGGAGGGATTTTTGGTAAATGATAAGGCGCTACCAATTTATCTAATGTCTTATTTTTTGCCATTGTATGCATTTGCTTTGAAATATGCCCACCTAAACCGGAATTCGCAAAAGATTCGCTCATGGCCATGTATCCATAGATTGGTTGTGTATGGCGGTACTGCATTTTTTTCAATCTATGCATAGGTTGATCGAGCACATCCATAGCAATATCAGCAGTATCTTCCACAGCAATGACAAGGTCAACGCGCCCTTTGAGCACAAGATCAACCGCAACTCGCTCTGAAGGTACCGCGACTTTATTTAAGCTTTTATCTTTATCAAATTGTGGAAAAAATGCACCACCTCTCATCACCGCTATACGCTTTCCTTGTAAATCCTCATAACGGTTTACTTCAATATCACTGTTTTGCTGGCCATAAAATACGAATGAAGATGACAACACCATATATGGCGGTTCAACAAAAGACATGATTTTTTCCCGCTCAGGCGTTCTTATAAGTCCCCCCATCACGTCCACTTTTCCTTTGCTTAACAAGCGCACACAACGAGAGAAAGGGCAAGGTACCGCTTTGATTTTGTATTTTTTACCACTGGTTAATTCGGCATATTTGAGAATATCTAAGATAAGACCTTGTGGGTGGTTATTTTCGCTCAAGCGACTGTATGGTGGGGCATGATCAACAGCGACATGAACAATTTGATCAACGGCAAGGCTACACGCACTAAAAGTCAAAGCCAGCAAACTCTGTATTAGCACGTTTATTAACTTCATTCGATCACCTACCTAATAACTCGTCTTTTAACATCAAGACACTAAGCATACTTGCCACTACCTCACAAACACTCCTTCCTTATAACATATCTGAATGTCACAAAAATACCACAATAAAATCGTGATTGTGTTTCCACCTTAGCATAGGAACTTTATTCGTCTCAGTGATTTTTTATCTTCTTCAGGCTTTAATGGGAAAAACAAAATTTCATACTGACATTAAGCAGGTCACTCACAGCTGACACATTAATCTATTTCAGGACTGTGATGACCACTCAGTACTTGATAGGGACGTAGCTCAAACTCTTTGAGCAACAACAACATTTGATCAAGAATATTGGCTTGGATATGCTCATAGTTCACCCAGCTTTTATCTTTGCTAAAGCAATAAAATTCCACTGGCAGCCCGTGCTGCGTCGGTGATAACTCACGCACCATGCAGGTGCACTCTGTATTTATCTCTGGTCTGTGTTTCAGTATGTACTCGGCATACATTCTATAAGCAGTCAGGTTACTGCAAGATTCTGGTAACTTCACCGCATTCAATTCAGGCAATTTAGACTTTAACCCAACTAGCTGAGGCTCAGTTAAAAAATAAACACTGTGCATATCTATAGGAATATGGCGTTTAATGCGTCGTCCAGGCGACTCTTGCATCGCGCGCCAATTTTTAAACGAATCAGAAATCAGCGCGTAGGTTGGAATGGTTGTCACCGTATTATCCCAATTGCGAACACGCACAGTATTGAGGCCGAGGTCAATTACCTCACCATCGGCGCCAAACGTATCAACTTGGATCCAGTCTCCGGTCGCGACGAGCTTATTTGCTGCAATTTGTATACTGGCAACCAACCCTAATATAGTGTCTTTAAACACCAATAAGGTGACTGCCGCAATAGCACCAAAGCCTGATAAAATGTAAGTGGGAGACTTATCAACAATCGTGCTTACCACCAGTACCGTTGTGACAATGAACACCATCAACTTGACCAACTGCACAATGCCTTTGATTGGCACATCCTTGGCGAATTTTTGCTGCTGATAAATAGCATGTGCAATATTCAGAAACGAACTAACCAAAAATCCAAAGGCGACGATCAAAATCACTTGTGCCAGTACCTGCAGCTGGCTCATAGCCCAATCAGGTGCCACAAACATATACTTATTGACCATGACAAATAGTATGCTGCTGATCAATAACGCAACACGGCCGCTTAACTTACTGAGCTGAGGCGCTAAAAAAGCAATTTTGGCCCGTAAAAATCGAGATAACATACTCTTCACCTTGGGAACCAAAGCCAATTTTATCAAAGCAAAAATGACCACTAGACCAAGTAATGACACGCTATTTGTCAATGAGGCCAAAATAAAGGGGTGCATACTTCCACCGCCCACAAACGGGGAAATAACATCTTGAACATGGGCCATACTCATAATGAGTTTACCTCTGAAGGATATTTATCAGTTTGATCATGAGAGTGTTGTTCTAGGTCTTTTATTTGTGCTGCTTTGTGCTGCCAAAGTGTGTTCATATACGCTTGAAATGCCACCCGATAGCTTTTATCTGCTTGATAATCTCCCAGCGGAAGCTCATTTATCGGGATATAATCGACTTGCATCGACACGGCTTCCAATCGGCCAAATATAAATGCGCGACAAATATGCGGATCTGCACTGTGATATACCAGCACCGTATTTAATAATCCATCTACTTGTTCACTCAGTACATCTAATGCAAATGCTGTCCCACCCGCTTTCGGTTTCAGTAACTTATCAAAAGGACTGGCTTGACGTTGATGTTTTTGCGCAGTAAACCGTGTACCTTCGGCAAAATTTATCACTGTGGTTGGATGGTGTTTGAAATTTTTACAACTTTGCTTTGTCCGCTCAACATCCATGCGCTTAAGCTTTGGATTTTTAGCAATCTGCGCTTTGCTGGCACGCTTCATAAACGGCATATCTAATGCCCAAGCACCAGTACCAATCAAAGGCACGTATTTAAGCTCATCTTTTAGAAAGAACTTAGGTGCAGGGAGCTGAGCCTGTGCACTCAGTACCACAATGTCTAACCAGCTAATATGATTGCATACCAATAAGTACCATCCATCCACAGACACCGTTTGCGGTATACTCACTTGCATTGAAACGCCACCGAGTTTCAATCCTATGCGATTGCTTATACACCATTTATGATAAGCCCAGTGTAAAAGCACAGATATGGACTTAATTCGTAGGCCCCCTTTGATCACCCCTAAGCAAAGAATTATTACCCCCCAAAAGGCAGTATTAAGTAACAAAAATAATGCACCCATTGCACCGTTAAACCACTTCGGTAATACATTTTTCATTATTTTGTTTTTCCTTTGCTCACTCACTGGCTAACCTTGGGGCGCTAATCTGCCGAGGTTGCCAGCTGTTCAATACAGTTATCTTTTTCAGTCCATAGGCGATTTAACTCACCCTGAAATTGAACTCTAAATTCATTGTCTCCAGTATAGTCACCAACTAGCTTGTCGTTAACAGGCATCAAATCCACTTGCACGTTGATCTGTCCCGCTTTGCCCGCAACAAAATCCATAAATGTTGGTACACCATTCGGATAATGAATGGTCACATTCACCACTTGGTTGATCTGGTCACCCATCGCTTGCATCACAAAAGCAATGCCACCGGCTTTAGGCTTTAGCAAATGCTTAAATGGACTGTTCTGCCTTTTATGTTTTTCATCAGTAAAGCGTGTGCCTTCAACAAAATTTACGATACTCACTGGCATAGTTTTAAATTTCTCACACGCTTTGCGTGTCGTTTCAATATCTTTGCCTTTTAATTTTGGGTTTTTCCTAATTTGGCTTTTACTGGTTCGCGTCATAAACGGAAAGTCTAATGCCCACCAAGCCAAACCTAAGAAAGGCACATACAGCAACTCTTTTTTCAAAAAGAAGTTCAAAAATGGAATTTTGCGATGTAACACCCTTTGTAGTACGAGAATATCAACCCAGCTTTGGTGGTTTGCAATCACCAAATACCAATCTTTTTGATTGAGCTTATCCTCGCCATTGACCTGTAATTCATAGGGTGAAATGCAGCGTTGATTGACATTATTCCCAGCTACCCACATGCTTGCACATGCCTTTGCCAACTTACTCAATGCACGTTGCAATGCAGGTATTGGGATCAGCTTGAGCACACCGCATATAAAAATAGGCACAAACCACAATAATGTATTTAGGACATATAAAATAAGCCCAATAATCTGACGGACTAGCGACATGCAAAGTTCCTTTACTACTTTATTTTACTCAATAATACCTCATCACAACCACATGTTGTGATGAGGGCATCATACGCATTTTCAAGGCAAGAAAAAATCAGAGCAGTTCGCATTAATCTACAAAATAGGTATAACCAGACAAACCCATCTTTAATTCTTGTAAAAATGTCTCTTTTGTTTTGGGTGCCAATTCAACCGAATCAACTTGACGAGTAAAGTTGTCAATGAGCTGCTGCTTATCATAATGAACGAAGCGCAAAACATCTTCGACCGAGTCACCTTTTAATGGGTTGGTGAGCTGATAACCTTGGTCATTGAGCTCCACATGCACCGAATCCGTGTCACCAAATAGATTGTGTAAATCACCTAGGATCTCCTGATATGCACCGACCATAAACATCGCTAAATGATACTGTTCTGAAGGCTGGTACTGTGGCATTGGCAAACTTGATTCTATCCCAGCCCCTTCCACATATTCACGAATTTGCCCATCAGAATCACACGTAATATCTTGAATAATTGATCGCTGCGTCAGCGGTTGATCTAAATTTGAAATCGGCATCACAGGGAATAACTGCTGGATCCCCCATACATCTGGCAAAGACTGGAAAAGAGAGAAGTTCACAAATAACTTATCAGCCAACTTTTCATTAAGGTCATCCAAGACTTCATGATGCGCTCTAGAGTGAACGTTCAAGCTGTCTCTCACTTTTCGTAAAATAGTAAAATACAAACGTTCAATTTGCGACCACTGTGCCATCGAGATCAAGCCATGCACATATTGATCATGTGCATCACCGAATAGATGTATCGCGTCATGGTAGGTCTCTAATGCCAATCTGGGGGTTAACCTTGATAAAGCCAATCGTAATTCATGTGCTAAATGATGCTCATCTTCAGCCACTTGCTCTGGCACTTCCTCACACGGTGCTGTCTCGATATCAATTACATCTGTGATCAGTACTGCATGGTGGGCCGTCAGTGCACGACCGGACTCAGTAATAATGTCTGGATGCGGTAAATCATGCTGCTCAGCCACTTCTGCAAACGCGTGTACAACATTACGTGCATACTCGCCCACAGTGTAGTTCATCGAGCAGGCACTGCGGGAGCCAGAACCTTCATAGTCGACCCCTAAACCGCCGCCCACATCTACAGTTTTTAACGGGACTCCGAGCTGCGTGAGTTCCGCATAATGGCGCGCACACTCTCTGAGTGCTCGCTGGATATCGCGAATATTCGCAATCTGTGAGCCAATGTGAAAATGAACCAGTTGCATCAGATGCAATTTATTGTGACGGCGTAGTGTCTCAACCGCATTGAGCACCTGACCGGCGGTCAGACCAAACTTGCCTTTTTCACCCCCAGTATTTTGCCATTTGCCTTTGCCAATTGAGTTTAGGCGAATACGAATACCAATCGCAGGCTCAACCTGTAAATCATCGATCTCGGCAATTAACGCATCTAGCTCTGACAGCTTTTCAACCACAATTTGCACCTTGTGACCCATCGCTTGACCAATCAAGGCAAGTCTAAGAAATTCACGGTCTTTGTAGCCGTTACACACGATTGTAATGGGTGTTGTTGCCAAGCCCAGAATTGCCATGAGTTCTGGTTTAGAGCCGGCTTCTAATCCCACTAAACCACTTGGGTGACTCAATAATTTACTTACCACAGAGCGCTGTTGGTTAACTTTAATTGGATAAACACAGGTGTACTGGCCTTGATAGTCATTCTGTGCCCGTGCTTGCGCAAACGCTTCTGTCAGTGTATCTACGCGATTTTGTAAAATATCGGTGAATCGCACCAACACAGGCAGCGTCAAACCCTGCTCTTTAAATCGTTCAGTAAGATCAGATAATACGATGGGGGCTTTACTGCTATCACGATCAGGATAAGCGACCAACTCACCAGCCTCATTTATATCGAAATAACCATCACTCCAATGCTGCACATTGTATGTGTTACGCGCGTTATCTACTCCCCACTCCATCATATTTCCTACTAAAAAATTCTCATATTTTGCTCATTTTAATACGCCTTATCATGATAAGCGATAACTAAAATGTGCTTTTCTCTGTACTTGGCACACTTTCTTCGCCACAGCGGACAAACAGACAAACTGCTGGCTATCGGCTAAAATAGATTGAGCAAATTCTTCGGCGCTGGCAAAATTGCGCCAATTTATAATTCAATGTGAAGGCAAAAATGTCTAATTTAGAAGCAAACCGCTGGTTTACAGAGATAAGTGACCGAGATGGCAGTGCTTTTTCTCTGCGTATCAATAAAAAACTTGATGAGGTTCAGTCTCCGTTTCAGAAAGTAGAGATGTATGAAACAACCGACTTCGGCAATCTAATGATCATTGATGGCTGTACCATGGTCAGTACAAGAGAAAACTTTTTCTATCACGAAATGATGAGCCACCCGGCACTGTTTGCGCACCCGGCACCAAAAAATGTGGTGATCATCGGCGGCGGTGACTGCGGTACCTTACGTGAAGTACTTAAGCACCCAGGCGTTGAGTCGGTAACGCAAATCGATATTGATGAAGTCGTGACGCAAATGTCACTGAAGTACTTTCCAGAGCTGTGCGCATCCAATGATGACCCACGTGCAACCGTGATGTTTGACGACGGCATAAAATATATGCGTGAAGCAACTGCCAATTCTATCGATATCATTATTGTAGACGGTACCGATCCGGTAGGGCCTGGTGAAGGATTATTCAACCATGCATTCTATACGAGCTGCCTAGCTGCGCTGCGTGAGGGCGGGATCCTAATACAGCAAAGTGAGTCTCCATTGATGCACATGCCGCTACTCAAAGAAATGCGTCAAGCAATGAAAGATGTTGGCTTTGCAGATTTGCAAACACTACCTTTCCCTCAACCGATTTACCCAAGCGGTTTATGGTCTGCAACCCTCGCGCGTAAAGGCGAAGCTTTTAACGGCTTTAGAGAGCAAGATGTGGATGCCGCAACCTTTGAGACTGAATATTACAACACAGGTATTCACAAAGGCGCTTTGGCCACTCCGAACTTTATGCGCCGCGCATTTGACGAATAAAACGCGGCCCTAAAAACACAAAAACCCAAGCATAGCTTGGGTTTTTTTAGTTTCAATCAGTATTATTTTTGATGATACTGACGACTAAATTCATGGACTGCATTGATGAAGACGCCAGCATTCTCAGGGTCCACATCAGGGGTGATACCATGACCTAAGTTAAAGACATGACCACTGCCTTCGCCGAAGCCAGCTAAAATAGACTGCACCTCTTCACGAATGCGTTCTGGTGTGCCATGCAGCATTGCCGGGTCCATATTACCTTGTAGCGCGACTTTATCGCCAACACGACGTTTTGCATCTGCAATATCAATGGTCCAGTCAAGGCCAATCGCATCACATCCAGTGGCAGCGATAGACTCAATCCACTGGCCACCATTTTTAGTAAACAGCGTCACAGGTACCTTACGGCCATCGTTTTCACGAATAAGCCCATCAACAATCTTGTGCATATATTGCAATGAAAACTCTTGATAATCACGCGGGCTCAATACTCCACCCCAAGAGTCAAAGATCATCAGCGACTGAGCACCTGCCTTGACTTGAGCATTTAAATAGTCAATTACAGAGTCAGCTACTTTATCTAACAGCAAGTGCAACGTTTTCGGTTCGGCAAATGCCATTTTTTTAATTTTACCGAAGGTTTTGCTACTACCACCTTCAATCATATAAGTTGCAAGCGTCCACGGTGAACCAGAGAAGCCAATTAAAGGCACTTCACCTTTAAGTTCTCTACGAATAGTGCTTACCGCATTCATCACATAGCCTAACTCATCGGTTGGGTCTAGTTTAGGTAACTTTTGTACGTCCGCAAGCGAAGTAATTGGGCGCTCAAACTTAGGACCTTCCCCAGTTTCAAAATATAAACCAAGGCCCATAGCATCTGGGATAGTTAAAATATCACTGAATAAAATCGCGGCATCCAGTGGGTAGCGACGTAGAGGTTGCAATGTCACTTCACAAGCAAGCTCCGCATTTTTGCATAAACTCATAAAGTCGCCAGCTTGTGCTCGCGTCGCTCTATATTCTGGCAAATATCGCCCAGCTTGGCGCATCATCCATACAGGGGTCACATCAACCGGCTGCTTCTGCAACGCGCGTAAATAACGATCATTTTTCAACTCGCTCATAGCGTGATTCAATTCCAGTGCTGTAAAAATTGTTCGAATTGTATCACTTTATCCCTAAGCACCCTAATTGTTCAATCGTTTAAATCACTTGTCCATGATCCAGATTAATATGCAACTCAGCCAAGCATGTTTAAGCTATCAAGGATCACGATAATCTCGCTTATTTTGGCTTCTCCTTGTCATCGTATTGAGATATTAAATTCACAAAAAAAGTAACGCAGAATGTTTGCACCACAAAAAAAACCTTGCTATAAAATGCTGCGCATAACAACAATAAAAAAACACCTTCTAATAAGAATAAGTTCAAACTGCTAAACTGATTTTAACCACCTTCGGGTGGTTTAGTTTTTTAAGTACCGACTGCAACTCCGCTTAGCTGAATACTAAATAAAAATGATTAGCACCAAGAGTAAAAACCCCAGCTAAGGTACAAATCAAAGAAATTATGTGCTTTTTGCAAAAAGTGGTTGATCTTTTCATCAGTTTTCATTTTTATAGGAGGCAAGATCAAGTATTCAGTATTACCAAATTGCTGTCTGATTTTGGGTCCACTCCATCCTAATTTTGATGTACCCATAACTATAAATACTTTTACATAAACACAATTTGGTCATTGCAGGGCCCAATAAAACGACCCGCTAAGGAGATAACTATGCTTTCACGGTTAGAACAAGCCCAACAAAAATGGGGAGGGAGTCATAGTGTTATCGACAACTGGCTCATGGAGCGTCAAGAATTGCTATTGTTGTATTACAAAGTAGCAGGCCTATCTCCCTATGAGAGCGCCGATAAAGCACTGCCGGAGCAAGTGCAGATCCAATCATTTTGCCAGATTTTAATGGATTACTTATCAGCGGGTCACTTTGAAATTTACGACAATATTGTGGCCGCTTGCAAAGAAAAAGGTCCTAGCAGCTTAAAGTTGGCGCAATCAATTTACCCAAAGATTACTGCATCAACTGATTTAGCACTCGATTTTAACGACAAATATGCGGAAGCAAGTAGTGACAATCCACTTGAAGAATTTGATAAAGACCTGTCTACACTTGGAGAAGCCTTAGAACAGCGCTTTGGGCTAGAAGACGAATTGATCGATAATCTCTTCGCTAATCATACCGAGTAATAAATAAAAAAGGGCCTAAAGGCCCTTTTTTATTTCGCTCAAGGCAAGTTATGCCGCTGGCTTTTCTTGGTCTTCTTGGATCTCAAGTAACTCTACTTCAAATACCAATGTAGAATTCGCAGGGATTTTACCAAGATTACGCTCACCGTAACCGAGCTCAGCTGGGATAGTAAACTTGTACTTTGAACCAACTGTCATCAACTGTAGACCTTCTGTCCAACCAGCGATAACCTGATTAAGTGGGAAAGTTGCAGGCTGGTTGCGTGAATATGAGCTATCAAACTCTGAACCATCTAGCAATGTACCTTTGTAGTGTACTTTAACAACATCAGTAGCAACTGGCTTTTTACCTTCACCTGTTGAAATGACTTCGTATTGAAGACCTGATTCAGTTACAGTCACACCTTCTTTTTTCGCATTTTCAGCTAGGTACTTTGCACCTTTTTCTTTGTTTTCTTTTGCATCAGCTTCTGCTTTAGCAGTTTGCTTCTCACGTACAGACGTATCAAGCGCAGTCAGTACTTCACGGATTTTTTCATCGTCAAGCTTTGAGTTGCCCGCTAGTGCATCTTTGAAGCCTCTCATTAGTAGCTCTTGATCAAGCTCAATACCTAAGCCTTGCTTGTCAGCTAGATCTTTCTGTAGGAAGTTACCTACTGATGCACCAATACCGTAGGCTTGTTGTTGTACTTCCGTCTCAAGTTTAACTTCTTCTACTTTTGCAGTTTCCTGTGCTTTTTGATTACACGCAGTTAGTGCAAGTACTGAGGCTGCGATTAAAGACAGCTTAATAGTTTGTTTCATTTTATTTTCTCCGACATCCGAGCAGCCAGCAACATTACGTTACTCTCCATCTTCATTGTCATGTTAAATAATTATTAATTTAAAAAGGTGATGTCACATTATCACTCATTGTCACCAAAGCCAAGATTCACACCCACAGAACCTCGCCTATGGGAAATATCCTTGCGACTGGCGACATACTTTAGCGAATACGCTAATATCAGTTATGTGGCCCAATCAATTTTACCACTAGTCTACTCGCTGCAAATCATAGAGTTAAGGGGAAATACCGAATTTATGGCCAAATTTTTTAAATTGTACACTCAACTCTTCGTTTGCTTGTCAGCGCTGATGCTCTCTGGTTGCTCTTCTGAAAGCTCCAAAGCGCTACTAACAGTGGAACATGCAGCACGTGGCGCGTTTGCAGCGGCTATTTCACACGATGGTCGTTACAGTTTAGTGTCATCGGTCGAGCATGGCGCGGTTTTATGGGATAACACCACCCACGGACTTAAATACCAGTGGTCTCATTCAGAGCAACCTGATGATCTCATTCACTCGCTGGCCATTTCACACGATAACTCTACCGCAGTCACTGCTGCCAGCGATCGGTTTGCCTTGTGGCAGATCTCCGATGGTAAAAACATTGGTTACTATCAAATAGATACAGGTACCATTCGTGATATCGCTGTCAGCAACAACGGCCGATATGTCCTGTATGGACGCAGTGACAATGTCGTTGTGCATCTCGACTTAGATAGTGGAAGGCGCATAGAGTTCCTTGGACATCAAGAAAAAATTAATAGTATCGCACTTTCACCCAATGGCCACTTTGCTTTAACCGGTGCAAACGACTATAGCGCCTACTTTTGGGATACCAGAACAGGCCAAGTGATACATCGTTTTAATCACCCCAGTCGGGTCACCAAAGTCGCCTTAGATCCTGAAGGGCGTTATGCCTTTACAGCGGATAGTATGAAAAAAGCCAGTATTTGGCAGCTTACTTCAGGTGACCTAGTGGCACAATTACAGTATATTGCAAGGCAGAAAATATTTAGTGCCGTGCGTTTCAACCAGCAAGGTAACCTGCTCGCAACAGGATCCCCCAATCGTCAACTTACCCTCTGGCAAGTGAGCGATGGTACTAAGCTAAAAACTTGGCGTGTCAAACCGCGTGAAGGAAGTCGACCAAAATCAGCTGTGGTTTTCGATGTTGCATTTGCAAAACGCGATGGCATTTTGGTCACTGAAAGCTCAAGTGGTTTGATGGAGCAGTTCGAAAGAGTAATAGAGTAATGACAGAGTTAGAAAGTCGCGTAATCGAACTTGAAGCAAAGGTCGCGTTTCAAGAAGACACCATCGAGACATTAAATGATGAAATGAGAGTTCATCAAGCAAGGCTGGCAACCATGCAGCACCAAATTAGATTATTGGCAGAAAAGATAAAAGAAGGCAAAGACGATGGCATGATGCCAATTGAGCAGGAGCCACCACCACCTCATTACTGATCACAAAAACCCTATGATGCGCTTTGGCGCATCGGTTTATTGCGGTTTAAATACACCAATCACTTGCTCAAACTGACGTGTTGACGCCTGCACCGCTTCTTCTGGTTGAGTCATTGAGTGGCCACATGCCACGCACTCTACCTTTTCAACATCATGTTCTTTATACAGCATCATGACATCCATTTTGTTACAAGCTGGGCAAGATGCGCCCGCAATAAAACGTTTTTTTGTTCTCACAATACAACCCCACCTACTCTGTGAAAGGCCATTTTAACTTAAGTTAGGATGCTTTTATACGCTTGTTCCTTAGATATAGATCCATGTTATCATTCACACAGTGATTTTGAATTGAGCTTATTATGATCCAACTTTCTGATATTGAACTGTTACGAGGCGGAAAAACGCTATTGAAAAATGCCAGCGCGACGTTGTTTGCGCAACATAAAGTCGGTTTAGTCGGTGCCAATGGCTGCGGCAAATCGTCATTGTTTGCATTGCTCAAGTCACAGCTACATGCCGACGCTGGTAACTTTTTAATGCCAAAAGATTGGTCTATTGCCTCAGTTAAACAAGAAACGCCCGCATTGGCCATTTCGGCGATGGAATATGTCCTGCAAGGGCATCCGCAATACTATGAACTGCGTTCAGCACTGCAACAAGCCGAAGCACAGGGTGACGGTGATAAGCAAGCTAAAATCCATCAGCAACTGGAACTAGTCGGCGGCTATAGTATCGAAGCGAAAGCAGGCGAACTACTCCACGGATTAGGGTTTAGTAATGAACAACTAGACTATGCCGTGAGTGAATTTTCAGGCGGATGGCGAATGCGCTTAAACTTAGCACAAGCTTTGATCAGGGATGCTGATTTATTGCTACTCGATGAACCGACCAACCACCTAGATTTGGATGCCGTTTACTGGTTAGAGCGCTTCTTAAAAGCTTACCAAGGTACGCTGGTATTAATTTCCCACGATAGAGAATTTTTAGATGCGGTGGTTGACCAAATCTGGCACATAGATCAACAGTGCATTAATGTTTATAAAGGCCACTACTCACAGTTCGAGCGCCAAAAAGCCGAACGCATGGCTCAGCAACAAGCCATGTATGAAAAACAGCAAGAAACCATTGCACACCTTGAGCAGTTTATAACTCGATTTAAAGCCAAAGCCAGTAAAGCCAAACAGGCTCAAAGTCGTGTTAAAGCACTTGAACGCATGGAGAAGCTAGCGCCTGCGCATGCCGACTCGCCATTCAGCTTTGAGTTTGCCAACCCTGAAAACATCCCTAACCCGTTAATGACACTAGATCAAGCTCAAGCTGGCTATGGTGACATTACGATACTACACCAAATTAAACTTAATCTTGTCCCAGGTAGCCGTATTGCATTACTGGGTAGAAATGGGGCAGGTAAATCTACTTTAATTAAACTGCTGGCCGGAGATATAAGCCCTCAAGCAGGCGAAGTTTTCCAGCACCAAGGCTTAAAAGTCGGCTACTTTGCTCAGCACCAATTAGAATCACTCGATTTAAATGCCAGTGCAGTCACTCACTTACAACGCCTAGATCCGCAAGCTACTGAGCAATCATTACGAGATTTCCTCGGTGGTTTTGCATTTCATGGAGATAAAGCACTTGACCCCGTCGCACCGTTTTCAGGGGGAGAAAAAGCGCGACTTGTGCTGGCCATGTTAGTATATCAATCCCCTAACCTATTACTGCTGGATGAGCCTACTAACCACTTGGATTTAGAAATGCGCCACGCTTTAGTGATGGCCCTGCAAGGCTTTGAAGGTGCCATGGTCACAGTATCGCACGACCGCCACATGCTAAAAAATACCGCCGATGAGTATTACTTGGTAGATAATGGGACTGTCTCGGCATTCGGCTACGATTTGGATGAATACTACCAATGGCTACTCAATGCCAATAAAGAGGCGAAGCAAAAACCTCAAGTAGAAGACAAAGCGCACTCTAGCGTTAATCGTAAAGAACAAAAGCGCCTTGAGGCTGAGTTCAGAAAATCAGTTCAACCACTGAAGAAATCCATAGACAAACTTGAAAAGCAATTGGATAAACTCACCACAGCATTGGCTGATATTGAGTCTCAACTTGCTGATAACAGCTTGTATGAGGCAGAAAACAAAGCCAAACTCAGTGAGCTACTGGCCAAGCAAGCCGCCCTGACACCTGAACTCAATGACACAGAAGAGGCGTTACTAATGACACTCGAGGAGCTTGAAGAAAAAGAAGCACACTTCGCGAGCACTGGCGAAATATGCTGAGTCGTGAACACTTTTGGCAATATGCCTGCGATGTATACCGCAGTGAGCAGGTCCAACAGGTACTCTTAGAGTGCCAGGACCTGCATGGCAAAAACGTCAATCTCTGTCTATTCCTAGACTATTTAAGCACACTCTCGATACAGCTAAATACCCAGCAACTCCAATCGTTAATGAGGTGTGTCGAACACGCTGACAAAACCATATTGCAGCCTTATCGTGCAACACGGCAACAAGTTAAGTCACAGCACCACACATACCCAGACTATCCATCGCTTAGAAAAAGTTTGCTCGCCACTGAGTTGGAGCTAGAAAAGCTGCAGCAATATTTGCTCATTGAAACCGCCAATCACTTGTGCCTCAAACATGATATGCAAAGCGCCAATAACCTCACTCTATACTTGCCAAAGCCTTTGGCTGATAGGTTTGCGTACGCAAAAACATGATCAAGATCAAGCGCTACTTGAAGTAGATATCGGCTAAATAATAAACTTGATCTCGATCATAACCTCTTTAGCATGGCTCATCTACTATGTACTCATCGACAAATTGAGGAGTCACAGCCATGAACGTATTCTTTAGAGATTTCTTTTCCGACCCAGTACTGTATCTATCATTCGGCATACTTGGGGTAGTTATCGCGCTGTGTATCTACTATGTCTACTACTTTGTGAAAAAAGTGAATGAAGCTGAAATACCAGAGTAAGACACTGTCACCAGACTAACGTTAAGCAAATTTAGTTCCCGTTTCAGAATTAAGCACGACGCACAAAGCACCTTATCAGCTTCGCTGATCGGGTGCTTTTTATATCTAACGCAGACATACATACTCATTTGGCAACAGCTTTGGTACACTGTGAGTGTTTACCGTCACAAGAGAATGTCACCTACCTATGTCAAAGCAGCTTGATTTAAACTTTAAGCCCGCTTGGTGGATGCGCAATAGGCATGTTCAAACCATACTTCCCCGCGCTTTTCGTCCAAGATTAAAAGCAGATGTCAACTTTGAGCATCTTACTACCCCTGATGATGATTTTTTGGAATTAGCATGGGCCAATAATGGCAATGCACACGCACCATTAGTGGTTGTCTTACATGGCTTAGAAGGCAATATAAATAGCTTTTATGCCAAAGGTATGTTGCGCGCACTCACACGTTCAGGTTTAGATGCAGTATTAATGCATTTTCGTAACTGCTCAAAAGACGTCAATAAGCAACCTCGTGCTTACCACAGTGGTGAAACACAGGATTTAAGCTTTCTAATTAAGACTTTGAGCGAACGTTTCCCCGGCAGAGCGCTCTTCGCAGTCGGTTTCTCTCTGGGCGGTAATGTTTTAGCTAAGTATTTAGGTGAAAAAGGACAAGCAAGTCGCTTAGCCGGTGCTGCGGTGATTTCAGCACCTTATCATTTGTCATCATCATGTCAGGTGATCAGAAAAAGTTGCTTCAAGCTCTATCAAAAGTATTTATTAGATAGAATGAAGCACTCATTTACACGCAAATTAGACCAAATAAAAAATACCATCGATATCAGTGCCAGTGAGCTGTCACAAATTAATGATTTATGGCAGTTCGACGATCGAGTCACTGCTCCTCTACATGGTTTTAAGGGCGCTGAAGACTATTATGCACAAGCTAGCTCTCAGCCATATTTAAGCTTGATAGAAACCCCGACTTTACTGATCCATGCTGAAGATGACCCCATGCTGTCAACGCAAGCAATCCCGCTTGCAAAACAAACCAGTCCCAAGGTTAAACTCGCAGTTTCATCTAAAGGGGGACACGTGGGCTTTATTGCGGGTAATAACCCATTAAAACCCATTTATTGGTTAGAAAAAGTCGTACCAGAATATATTCATTCACTTATTAAATAGCGGTATTAGTATGCTCATTCCTTATCAACAAATTGCGCCTGAAACACTAGAAAGCCTAATTGAACATTACGTATTACGTGAAGGCACTGACTATGGTGATAGTGAAATCACAACAGAGCAAAAAGTGGCACAAGTTAAGGCGCAATTGCAAAGTGGCGAAGCGCTCATTGTCTTCTCTGAGCTACATGAATCAGTCAACATCGTCAGCAAAGCTCAGTTTCACGCAATGCAAAGCCAAGATTATACTTCTGAGCCAACCTACGACTAATTAAGCGATTAAAAGACCGTCACATATTGAGCCTTTAGAATTAGTTGTTACAATCAAACTTCACAATCATAATAAAGGCGCAAACATGAAGTTCAGCTCAGCTCTTTGTGTTCTGGCACTGGCAACCTCCACTGTCTATGCAAAAGAATACACCGCATCCGAACGTGCCATTCGCTTGGCGCAAGAAAACCTGCTCATCGACACCCATATTGATGTTCCTTATCGAATTAACATGCAGTGGGACGATGTCTCCAAAGCAACGCAGGAGGGAGATTTTGACTACCCACGAGCGATGCAGGGCGGCCTCAACGCACCTTTTATGTCTATTTACATTCCAGCCAGTTTGGAGTTTGAAGGTAAGGGCAAAAGCTTTCAGTTGGCCAATCAGCTCATTGACGGCATGGAAGCATTGGCGCACCGTGCACCTCATAAATTTGCCATTGCCCACAACACCAAAGATATTGAAGCACAATTTGATAAGGGCTTAATGTCTATTGCTATGGGGATGGAAAACGGCTCACCCATTGAGGGAGACCTTAAAAACTTAAAGCACTTCTTTGACAGAGGCGTCCGCTATATCACCTTGGCGCACTCTCAAAGTAACCATATTTCTGACTCTTCTTATGACCTGCGCAGGAAATGGAAAGGCTTAAGTCCATTTGGCAAAGAGCTGGTTGTCGAAATGAATAAAATTGGCATGTTGATAGATGTATCACACATTTCTGACAAAGCCTTTTATCAAGTCATGGCACTCTCAAAAGTCCCTGTCATTGCATCGCATTCATCATTGAGAAAGTACACGCCAGGTTTTGAGCGTAACATGGATGATGACATGTTATTGGCTTTGAAAAAAAATGGAGGTGTCATTCAAATCAACTTTGGTTCGAGTTTTGTCACGTCAGCATCACGCACTTGGTATGACAAGCGCAGTGAAGCAGAGCAAGAAGCAACCAGTCGTGGTGCCATAAAGACAGACTTTCGTGCGGCTTACTTAGCACGTAATCCATTCCCATTTGCAACGCTCGAGCAGGTATTGGATCATATTGATCACGTGGTAAAGCTGATTGGTATTGAACACGTTGGTATTGGCTCCGATTACGATGGCGTTGGTGATTCTTTGCCGGTCGGCCTAAAAGATGTGTCAACCTATCCTAATCTGGTACAAGGATTATTAGATCGTGGCTATAGCGAAAAAGATATTAAACTAATTTTAGGTGGTAATACGCTTAGAGTATGGAAACAAGCTGAAGCTTTCTCTGCACAGTTTTAAGTTAAATCGGGCGGGCTTATGCGCCTGCCTGACGTTTTTGCTGAACTACCCCATCATTGCTACATGTCGGCCCATAATTTTTCAAGCACATAAATATTTATAAACTCACCACCATCCAAGTTGAAATATATAATCGGTGATGATCACTTTTCACAACATAGCCATTAATACGGTCAGCTACGCAACGCATACCAAGCCTTACTGCATACCAAGCCTTACTGCATACTAAGCCTTACTGCATACCAAGCCTTACTGCATACCAAACCTTACTGCATACCAAACCTTACTGCATACCAAGCCTTACTGCATACCAAGCCTTACTGCATACCAAGCCTTACTGCATACCAAGCCTTACTGCATACCAAGCCTTACTGCATACCAAGCCTTACTGCATACCAAGCCTTACTGCATACCAAGCCTTACTGCATACCAAGCCTTACTGCATACCAAGCCTTACTGCATACCAAGCCTTACTGCATACCAAGCCTTACTGCATACCAAACCTTACTGCATACCAAGCCTTACTGCATACCAAGCCTGTTTGTCTTTCTTTTTTAAATTGTTAAATTAAATATATTATTCAGCAGTTTAAAATAATTTTTATCCAAATCCCTTGCTTCTATAGCCATCTTTTAATTTCATAATTCAGCATAATAATTATGTACTTTATTTACAAATACCTTTTTTGGGTTATTATGCACGCGCCAATGTAGCGATGACGTTAACCCGAATTGCGGTGATGTAATTATTTTTCTTCATACAACAATTAAAGGAAGTAGTATGCAGATGCCCAGTCTGATTTCCTGTTTAACAAAAAAATTAGTAACTGTATCAATGCTGCTTTTTGCAGTATTCCACTCTCATGCACAAGAAAAACCCGTTTCACTGGTGCTTAAAGAGTCATTAGGTTCTGATCCCTATAACAAAATGGCCTATCACGATGGATATATTCTTGTATCTGGGAAATTGGAATCTGGTTCGCCCTGGGTCAGTGCTAATCTTGATATTCTAAAATACGGTAATGATGGATTCGAACTGATCAGCCAAACTAAATTAACGAGTAAACAAAAAGCGGGTACTCCAGTTCAAATAAAGAACATAGAAAATCAAAATGGACTTTGGGTGATCCTAGCCTCCAGTTTCGATGGTCATCATATTTTTTCAGCATCAATCGTTGATGGCCGGTTAAACATCTTAGATGAGCTGTACATCAGCGCATATATTGCAGATGGAGAACTGATCGCTGGTCACAACAATAATTTATATTTAATAGAAACACTCGATAGCCTAGTCGCAACGCACTTGTTACTCGACGAAAGTGGTAAATTAGAACAAAAAGAAAGCTTAGAGTTTGGCATCCGTCCATATGAACCTCGTTACAATGATAAATTCAGTGTTTCTTATGATAATCACTCTTTATATCTAACCAGTAATCAAGATGAGATAGGCGCCGGTTTATATAAATTACCACTCACTGACGATGGTGCATTTGGGCAAGTCGTTGAGTTAAAATTAACTAACGCAAAATCCGCTTATCATAGCGCTCAAGTCTCTGGAAATTTATGGTTCTTATCTTATCACTACTGGGGCTTCCAAGTTGCGCGTATCCAAGATAATACGTTAACGGTAATCTACGACAATGAACAGAGCAGCGGTTATACTCATTTCGAATTCAAAGGCAACCAACTCTTTGCCGTTGGGACATTTGGCTCGATAGATGTTTATGACATTAATAACGAAACCGTGATGCGCAAATCTCAACTATTCACAAAAGGTTTTTTAGAAGATGCGATCTTGTCCGGTGATATGTTGCTAGTAACAAAAGAGTCCATGGGAATCGAGGCTTTTCAGGTTAACTCAGATAATACCATAAAAAGCGTACATACCTTTAATCAGTCCGGCCAAGTAAGCGATATTGCAATATACGAGAATGAGCTTGCAGCGTCTTCATTTCAGAGCAATTTGCACTTTTGGCGAACAGATGCATCAAAGCCAGCAAAATTAGAGTCAACTTATCACACAGTCAACAACATTCAAGGTGTTGAGTGGGTCGGTGATGAAATCCTCATTAACGCAGGGGCACAACTGGAGTCTCACCTAGCTGAAGACTTAAAAAAGCAACTTAATGTCGGTATAAAACATGGCAGTTTAGGTAGCCATGGTACAGATGGTCGTATAGTGAAAACCAACAATGGCTTTGTCGCACATGCATTCAATACCCTGAGCTTTATTGACGAAGACAAGAATATTCTATCGCAATTAGATTTAGACTTTCGAGATGGCTATATAACAGTTGCAAATAACTTACTTTTTATCACTAGGTACGACGACTTCTTTAGAAGTTCGCCTGAGATTATTATTTATGACATTTCAGATTTATCGACAGTGACGAAACTCAGCAGTATCGAGCACGAATACTTCTATGCAGGCCAAGTTGCTGTATCAGGAAATACTCTTTATGTATTTGGTTCTCAGGCGCTGCTCTTATTTGATATTAGCGAACCAAATAAACCAGTTAAAAAAAATAGTGTCTCTATCAATTCAGAGACAAGAAATGCCTTTCCATACATTTATAACGATTTATTGATCGCGATTTTTGATGATAAAAGCCTTATATTTGATATATCTAACCCTGAAGAGCCGATTCAAATAAATGAAAACAATCAAATTACTACCAATGGGATCGGCAATGGCGTTGGCAAAGAAATATATACAGTCTCCTATCGTAGCGCTGGTCGTATTGATCGAGTCAATATTAACTATGCACCCACGCAAAAAGACCTACAAATTGAATTAGAGGAAGATGATCAAAATACGGTCGCGCTCTCCCCTGCAGATGCTGAAAACGACGCGGTGAATTTCAGTATTGCTGTTGGACCAGAAAAGGGCCGTGTTTCTATTCAAGACAACAACACACTATTGTATGAAGGTGCGGCAAACCAAAATGGCACAGACAATGTGAAGCTATTAATTCAGGATGCATATGGCGGTGCGAGTTATTTCAGTTTGGTCGTCAATATACTGCCAGTGTACGACGCACCTTCTTTTAAAGGTGACGCTGAGAACATATCAGTGATCAGCGGTGAAAGCCACTCTTCGACCCTTGATGTTGTTAATGTTGATGGCGGTAAACTGCAGTTTGAAATTACTGAGCAAGCAACGAATGGCACCGCGACAATAAATGCTCAAGGCGTGTTGACGTATACTGCGAATGTTAGCAGTTTAGGAGCAGATAAATTTGTGGTCACGGTGACAGATGAGACTGGTGCTAAAGCATCAAAAACAATCAATGTAATGACTATTGAGAAATCTGCAGCAACCCAGGCTAGTAACAATGCTGACAGCGGCGGTGGTAGCTTCTCTCTATTTAGTTTATGTATATTGTTGATAAGCGGTGCCAGACGAAGGTATTGCTCAGTTCATTAGTGACTAAGTACGATTGTGTTTAGCATAAATGCTAGAAATACACACTCACGTAACTTCCATACTCAGGGGCTTGGTTTAAAGTAGCTGATTCTAGACGGTTAAAAAACCTATTCACATTTCGATGCTGGGGCAAAACAAGTGGTCCCAGCATTTTTCCTGCTAATATGATTACTACCCAGCTACATTGCCCTTATGTTGAGTTAAATTACCCCAAATAAACTATACAAGTATTGCTGGAATAGTCTCGGCTCCACAAATCAAGACGGCCTTGCTAAAACTGAAAAGCACGGATATAACAACTTCTAAAATTATGACGTCATCAGTAGCATAATATAATATTGTGTTCAGTAATATTTAATTTAGATCCATAGCAACATGGCCAAGCAAAAGGGCTCAAAGCGGAAGCTTAAAAATTGGTAGTGTGAAAAAGCAATCAGAAAAATAAAGATTAAATAAGGAATTATATTCTAAAGAGAGAATATTTTTCAATATACAGGGATTGGTTGCGGGAGCCGGATTTGAACCGACGACCTTCGGGTTATGAGCCCGACGAGCTACCAGGCTGCTCCATCCCGCGCCTGTATTGTTAAGTTTGTTTTACTTCTTTCTTAACTTAAGAAGTTGGTTGCGGGAGCCGGATTTGAACCGACGACCTTCGGGTTATGAGCCCGACGAGCTACCAGGCTGCTCCATCCCGCGCCTGTAATGTTAAGTTTGTTTTACTTCTTTCTTAACCAAGAAGTTGGTTGCGGGAGCCGGATTTGAACCGACGACCTTCGGGTTATGAGCCCGACGAGCTACCAGGCTGCTCCATCCCGCGCCTGTATGCATCAATAAGAGATGCTTCTTTAAGTAAGTGCTTTTAGGCTCTTCCTTAAAGAGGTCGCTATAATATCTAAATTTATTTTTATTGCAAGGATTTGACAGAAAATAATTGTTCAAATGAACAAAAATACGGCAAAACTGTGTTTTTCTTTATAAAAGCACGTATTTAAGTAAAAAGCGTACCGTGCTAACCGCGTATTTTACCAGCCTAACATGACAAAAATACGCAGTCAGAACATCACCATTTACCTCTGATGAGGACTGATCAACTTCTGAAATTGCCAATCAGGGTGACCCATAACGATAAAGTCAGGGTTTTCGGTCGTTTCGCGTTGGTTGTAAGTTAACGGATTAAATTGTGCATCCGTAATACACCCACCCGCTTCTTCTACAATCACTTGAGAGGCGCCCGTATCCCACTCACCAGTTGGACCGACACGTAAAAAGCAATCCGCTTTACCTTCAGCGATAATACAAGCTTTTAATGAGCAAGAGCCCAGTGCAATCGTATCAAACTGACTGTTTAGGTACTGACTCACCGCCTCAATTTTTTGTCTGCGGCTCACAGCAAGCGTCAACGTATCAGGCGACGCTACAAATATTTGCTCATCGGTCGCACCTGATCGCTTATACGCCCCCGCCCCTTTAGTCGCAAAATAGGTAACATTTTTAGCTGGCCAATGGATTACCCCAAGCACTGGCTGATTCCCCTCAATCAACGCAATATTGACCGCAAAGTCACCACTTTGCAAAATAAACTCACCGGTCCCATCCATCGGATCCAGAAGCCAATAACGCTGCCAATCTTGTCGCTGCTCAAGCGGCGGAATAGGTGTTTCTTCAGACATCACTGGAATATCAGGCGCGAGGGACTTCAAGCCATTCAATAATACCTCATTGGCCGCTAAATCAGCGGCTGTCACTGGTGTATGATCTGACTTTTCCTGCTGACCGATATCATCTTGCTGATAAATCGCCATAATGGCTTGACCTGCCAATTGCGCAAGCTCAATACAAGGTTCTAAGTAGGTTTGCAATTTAAACCTCCTTCAATAAATACTGCTGTAGTAACAACAGTGCAGCCACACTTCGCGCTTCGGTAAAGTCACTTTGATCCAGTAAAGATTGCCAATCATCCAGAGGCCACTTCACCACAACTAGCGGCTCTGGCTCATCCCCTTCTAATTGCTCTGGGTATAAATCTTTTGCAAATAAAATATGCATTTGTGCTTTGAAATAGCTGGGGGCTAAAGAAACCGTTTTTAGGTCGACAAATTCATTTGCGCCAAAACCAACCTCTTCTTTTAACTCTCTGTTACCCGCTTCAACCGGCGTCTCTCCAGGGTCAATAAGCCCTTTGGGGAAACCCAGTTGATAGTCATGTGTGCCTGCACAGTATTCTCTCACTAATAATAGTTCATTTTCAGCCGTTATTGGCACAATCATTACCGCACCACGACCACCGCCTTTAATCCGTTCATATTGCCTTCGTTCACCGTTTGAAAATTGTAAGGATAAAGATTCAACACTAAATAATCGACTCGATGCAACTACGTCAGATGATATAATTTCCGGCGGACATGGATGCTTTTTCTGTGACATAAACTTTTATTTGCTATGATGTGGGTAACCTAATCATAAAGCCTTTGCAGTTAAAAGCCTATGCTAAATTGGTCAAAAATCGATACCGTCTTACTCGACATGGACGGCACACTTTTAGATCTCCATTTTGATAACCATTTTTGGTTAGAGGTCATCCCCCAAGCCCACGCACTCAAGCAGGGCCTTACGCTTGAGCAAGCTCGTGCAGATATTCTTGCCAGGTATGAAGCCGTGACAGGACAAATCCAATGGTATTGCCTAGATTACTGGCAAACAGAACTTAAGCTACCTATCATGGAACTAAAACGCGAAGTAGAGCATCTCATTTCGCTCAGAGACGATGTGCCAGACTTTTTACAAGCGCTCAAAGATGCAGGTAAAGAATTAGTGCTACTTACCAATGCCCATCCAGATAGCTTAAGCCTTAAAATAGAGCGCACCCAGCTCATTGGCACGCAATTCGATGGCTACTTGGACAAGATCATTTCGACCCATGAATACGGTGTCAGTAAAGAAAGCCAGTCTCTTTGGCAGCAAGTTGAGGTAGATCTTGGATTTGATAAGTCGCGGACTTTATTTGTAGATGACAGCTTAAGCGTATTAGCTGCTGCAAAAAAATATGGCATTGGCCACTTATTGGCCATCAATAACCCTGACAGTCAGCAACCTCCAAAAGAGATCACTGACTATATGGCCATCAGTGACTATCGTACACTCTTACCCATTACGTAATTTACGCAGGATAGCGTGCCTGTAAGCCACTATATACTTGCTTCGCAAAGTCTGGGTGCTCAGTGTCTAGGCTTTTGACTATCTCCACCAAGTGCTCATTATCCTCTTTGCCATCCCACTCTTTGATGTAGGTACCTTCTTTGTAACCGTGATCTTGACGGAAGAAGTTCAACGTATTTTTACCCACATACCCTCGGTACAAATCATCGATACTCATACCAATTTGCGCCATGCATCCTGCAAATGCTGCCGCATTGAATGCTTTGTCAGCCACAGCACTGGCAGCCAACAACTCAAGTGTTTGTTTGAAGTCATCAGCTTGGTTCGGAGCAGCAAGTTCTTTATCTAACTGCTTTGCCAACTCTTCAAATGAGGTTTCGCCATCAATACGCAGTGATAAACCAAAATGAAAAATATCTACCAGCTCTAAAATCACCTGCTCTGTGTCTGGCGTTTGTTTTTTCCACCACTTCCAACCGTAGTGGTCTAGCATTTCTGCACACTCGACCCAAATTGCTCGATACCATTCAAAACCCTGACTAAACCATTGCTCATGCACCTTGGTATTCATCGCATTTTGCATTTCCAGCATCACCACCAGCTTTGTGATATTTGCAGACATATTCGCTCTCTTTGACCTGATAAATTATAAAAGTTACACACAATATCATACCCGAGCGAAAGCCTTTCGTCACTTTGCCTGTCTTATATCACTGACCAATCATTTTTATCGAGGAACTTATGCAAGTATTACTCTTTGCTTTACTGCTCGCTGTGCTACCAAGCGCATTTGCGGCAACTATCACTAATATCAGTAACACACAGGAAACCGTGGCGCCGCTGCTGCCGGGATTAGACGCACCAGCGATGACATTAAAAAATAGTCAGGGTAAAGCGGTGGATTTAGCCCAGCTATATCAAAATAAAACAACGCTCGTGGTCGTTTATCGTGGTGGATGGTGTCCATACTGTGTGCGCCAACTGAACGGGATCCAAAAAATTGAGTCGCAACTGGCAAAATTAGATGTGCAGATAGTTGCTATTTCTCCTGACTCACCACAGTCCCTTGCTAAAAGCACCATAGAGTCACCCAATTATATGCTGCTGTCTGATGCTGAGCTGGCTTATTCTCAAGCGCTCGGGTTGGCGTATTACTTAGATGATAAGACCGCCAAAGCGTATCGTAACAAGTTAGGCGTAAACTTTGTTGACCTTGATGGGAAGGACCGTGTTGCACTACCTGTACCTGCAGTCTTTGTTATCGATAAAAAAGGCTTAATTCAGTTCCAATACGCTAATCCGAATTACAAAGTGCGTTTGGATGAGCAAGTGCTACTCGCTGCTGCAACAGCGGCAAGTAAACTTTAAAAGAGGCTGGAAGTGGTGCCAGCTGAGCAGCTGTCACCACTTTTTTATTTATCGATTCTCTAATCGGTTGTAATCAAATAGACCAAACTCTACACCTCGCGCCTGCTGCGCAATCTGATGCAATAAGTCACTATATTGCCAAAACTGAGGATGCGTGCGTCTGATCCCAAACTGCGCTTTTAACGCCTGATAACTCGCTTCATCCGAGACCTGCTTTAAGCCATCACTAAACGCTGCAATATGCGCTTGATTTGGCAGGTGCCATATGGCTTCAGGATAATCTCCAACAAAGCCAGGTAACACTGTCACATAGTCCTCTTTATAAGCTCGTTGGCCTGCTTCATTCAGTAAAGATGAAATATTAAAGTGGGCATTGTGGCGCAGCAAGGTATAGCCCTTGAGTTCACCCAACTCGTCATTCGCCAAAATAAACGTTACTTGCGGTAATGTATTGATGGCTTCGATGGGTAAATGATTCAGTGTTTTTAGCGTATCTGGGACTGACGTGTAATCATATTCCGTATGCAACACAGGCCTTAAGTATGCTGTCAATTTGTCATAGAGCTCACGCTGTGGGTCTTGACTATGATACTGAATATGACTCGGCGCGCCCAATAAGCTCTTGCGATTAATAAATTCGCTTAAGCTCAAATGAGAGTTTCGATACCAGTGTTGCTTAATAGTTTGGCGGTGGCTTTGCGGCAGTAAGTTCAAAAAGTTCTGCTCACCTTCTAAGCGCAAAAAGTCCATATATAATCGCGTTATTAATTGATGGCCTATATTGCCATATACGTCAAACCCAGCCACCAGCAAATAATGAATGCGTTCAAACAGCGCATAGTCTAATACCCATGCGGTTTTTGGCTGCTGCCCCACAAGCCCTTTAACCACGGTTGCACTGTTAAAATGACGGAAAATAGTCAAAGCCGCATTGGGGTTATGACCATCTCCTTGCCAGATTAAGTTTAAGTCTAACTTACCACCTTGGTTAAATATCTCTTCCGACAAGCGCGTTTTTGCTTCTAGGTAATCGCTTTGATGTTTGGCGTATTTTGCCCAGCTCGATAGCGGCAAGGCATTACTTTGCTCAGCCGCTGGCAACAACAAGTCATCATCATGAGCCATCAAGAGTGCTTCTACGGCAGGCGATGCATTTTTCTCAGGGTCAACAAAGGTTACCCAGAAATGGTCATTAATCACGTTAAGGGCGATTTGCCCCCTACATACAGGGCCTTTAATGAAACCTTTTACGATTAGCTCAGCTTCATCCAGCATAAATTGATAGCGCGACTTAACCGGTATGGCTGCAAATGTCTTAAATGGGTTTGCGGCCAATTTGGGCGCATAACCGGGCAACTCCAATACTTGATAATCACTGCCAATAAATTGCCCATACAAACGCGCCATTTTTTTATCACTGAGTGCCAACGGCAGATGTGTTTTTGATAATATCGTGCTGCGTTCATGCAGTAGACGATAATAAACTCGTGACACCTTAGGGTCGTCAAATGGCCGAACCGTCGCGATTAACTCTATCGGCTCTCCTGGCGGGGTTTTAGACCTCACTAATTTAAAGAAGTCCGTTTGACTATGATCGCGAAAATAAATATTGGCCAGATACCAGTGCTCATAAATATAACGTGCAGCCAACTGATGTTTATTGCCCGATTGATTTAAAAAAGCTTCCCATTTATTGACCTGTGCAATAACGGGTTCAGCAGGGGCAGGGGCCTCACTCATTAAGGCGCCTTGCTCTAACCAATTTTGCAGCTGTGCATACTCTTTCGTAGTCAATGCTGGCAATCCATAAGGCATACCTGCATGCGGATTATCCTTCGCATAGCTGTCGTACTCATCCATCGTCGGGCAAGTTTGCTGCCTGTCCAACGCAAAGTCATACTCTTCACCCAACACCGTTTGCTGTGGGAATGCGGTGCGCTGCTTCAGCAGCAAGCTGTGATACATCACACTCCCTTGTAAATTAGCATAAGGGGTTTGCACACGCTCATTTAATACTGGGGTAAACCCTTTATCTCGCCACTGCGCTGTGGTCGTCGCATCAAATAATAAGCGCGTTGGTGGTGTCGCTAAAATACGTGTACCGTCATATACCAACTCTTTACTGAGTCCACGCTCAATCCCTTGCGGCGAACTCAGTTTCAGCTGACAAGGCGCATCATAACACCCGTGACACACCACACAGCGATTGTCTAAGATAGGTTTTACCTGCTGCAAATACTGCGCACCACCTTGGCGGTATTCAACCAAACGTTGGCGCGGCTGCTCTGGTCCAAATAAGTCATCATAATGACTGACTCCCAGTACCGCACAGCCACTGAGCACAAACAGAGCACTCGCTAACCAAATAATGCGCTTTTGCAGCATGTATCTACCTCTTCAACTACGTATTTTGAGTTTCGTCTTCGTGTTCATCTTCGTCATCATCAAGGCCTAAATCGAACGTAGGCATCATGTCCACAGGCGGGGAAACAAATAACATGTCTTCTCCCGCAGGGCTTAATACAGCACTGAGTACCGGCCCATGATTTAAGATCAACTGAACCTGATGACCTTCACTCAGCACAGCAGTATAGCTGGCTTCGATATCAGTTAGTTCATAGTGCTCAATGGGAATACTCATATTTTGCTCTGGCGCTGGGTTTTGGCATAAATTAGCCAGTAAATCCTCCGTTAAGTTAACCGACAATTGCATATCGGGTGACTCAATATCGCGAGATTCAAGGTGTTCATTTAATTGAAAGAGAGGGAGAGTTAAAGGCGTATTTTGTTGCAGTTCCATACGGGTCTCTGAGATGATTTTTTTGCAATTGTAGCATAGTTCACCAAAGCAGCCCCGCTTAACACACAAAGGGCCAAATATATTAGCCCTTTAACTTAAAAGCCAATTACCAAGGCAATAATTCGCCATTTGAGTGCCAGAAAGAACCCGTGTTAGATAAGTTCAGCTCATCGATGCGTGAGATCAATCGCTGTGCTGATTCTTGTGCTGAAATGTCACCCGCAAAATTGACCATTTGCGTTTGAACAAACCCAGGGTGAAGCAAAGCAACAGCAACACCTTTAGGTTTGAGTTCATGCGCTAAACTCACCCCTGCCGCATTCAGCGCCGCTTTAGACATTCGATAGCCAATATAAGCACCGGATCCATTGTCTTCAATGGAGCCCATACGACTGGTGATCATGGCCACTTTTGAGCCGTTTGATAATTGAGGCTGCAGCGCATGTGTCACACGCAATGGTGCCACTGCATTAACAGCGATTTGCGCTTCTACCCTAGAAAAGTCCATATCAGTAAGGCTTTCGTTACTAAAAATACCGGCATTATTAATGAGTATGTCAATGGCCTTAGACGCCAATAATTCAGCCAAGCGCACAACATCTTGCTCTAAACTCACGTCAATATTATCAATCACGTCTACGTTTAATGCATCAAGCTCTGCTGATGAACGTCTCACTACTGCTGTAACTTGATAGCCAAGCGCCGTATATTGACGACAAAACTCCAGCCCAATGCCTCTATTTGCCCCAGTGATCACTACGTGTTTGGTCATGCTTCCCTCTAAGCTTAGATTACGATTTACCTTAATTGTTGGGGCAAACACAGTGGGATTCAAGAGAATAATTACACGCAAACTGCCTGCAATTGAAGACTTCTGCTAGGCTTAAACCAAGCAGCAAAGATTAGGAAGAACTGTGTATCGCTTAATTGCATTGATGTTACTGTGGGTATGCAATCAACCACTCGCCAAAGAGTTCAACATCAATATCAGTGAAGGTTTATCATTCCATTTAGCCAAAGAGCAAATCGAGGATATCTTCACACGCATTTATGGCCCGCTGGATATCCAACCGAGCTTTCACTACTTACCAACACAGCGTGGATTACAATGGGTCGACAGTGGCCGCTTTGACGCAGAGGCTGGACGTGCCGCAAATGAAATGAGCGCATATACTCAACTTATTGCTATTCCAACCCCCTTAGCTACTGTACGCCTTGCGGTATTTTGCTTAAAGCCAGAGCTGTGCCACATTAATAATGACAGCGACATCATTACCATTGAAGGTAGCTTGATCACCACCAGTTTTTGTCGACGTACCAAGCTCACTTGCCATGGTGTTAAAAACAATGTGTCGGCATTTCAGGCATTAACACGGCATCACAGTGACCAATTGCTTGCAACCGATCACTTTAGTATTGGCTCTTTATGTAACTCTGGGCTCAACAAAATTTACATGCGTATTTTACCGGCCAAGGGCATTGTGATACGCCACTATATCCACAAAAAACATCAGGCATTGGTGCCAAAGCTAGATAGTATCATTCAAGGTATGATGAAAAGCGGCGAATTTGCCGCTTTCATTGATCGCATCAACAATGGGTTTGCCGATTGCGATGGTGAAATTATCAAGCTTTCAAACCATGTTCCGGCTAGCTTGTGATTTCATCCATCGCAGAGGCCATAATGGAAAATACTGCTCCTTGCGGGTCGGTTATCACCGCAAAACGTCCAACCTGTGGAATATCCGTTGGCGGGACACAGACCTCGCCGCCCAACGAGGTTGCTTTTTCAGCTAACTTGTCACAATCCAGCACCGCAAAGTAAAGCATCCAATGTGGAGGGAGCCCCTGCCATTCATCTGTCATTTCCAGCATGCCTGCAACAGGTTTACCTTGATAACTGAATACCACGTAATCCATGTTCTCCATCGCTTGATGATCAGCTTGCCAACCGAGTAAATTACAATAAAACGCTTCACTTTTTGCACTATTCTGACTTGCCAGTTCATACCAATACGGTACGTTTGCTTCTAACTCTCTTTGAGTGCCGGTGTGTGCTCCTGCCTGCCAAAGCGCAAAATGCGCCCCACCAGGTTCATGTAACATCACCATTCGGCCCGCTTCAGGTACATCATGGGGACCAGCAATGATCTCAGCACCTAATGCTTGCGCACGCTCTGCCATCTCATCGACGTTATCAACCGCAATATACCCAAGCCAATGGCTGGGGATTTCTGCTGCCTGTTGTTCTGGCATCATCTGATACATCGCGGCAATGTCTGAACCATGCTTTTGCAACATGGTATAAAAGCAACCTTCGCCTATCGGCTGATCAACACTTTGCCAATCAAACAGCTGAGTATAAAATGCTTTGCCAGCCGCCCAATCAGCGCTGCAGAGTTCGGACCAACAAAATGCGCCTACCTGACTTCGTTCAATTACTGCCATATGCCCAATTCCTATCTGGTATTTATATGTACAGTTAAGCAGGTTTTTTGTCATTCGCAATCATGATGTTGAGCCACTCAGCCTCATTGTATAATTGCCTAGTAAGTTTGAGGGGGCGACATCAAATTAGTCCCGCCTTCAAACTGAACGACCTTATTCTGAGCAGATCATCCGTGGCCAATCAACTCTGCTCCGTGCCATCGTCTCGTTATATCGCTTTATCCGCTTTTCCGATAACCACACTGATGTTGTTACCACCAAAAGCAAAAGAGTTACTCAAGCAAATACGTGAAGTTTGCTTGGTGACAGATTCAACCAATTGAATAGGGAGTAAAGATTCATCACGTGGTTTTGTCATTTTATGTGCTGGCAACGGCATGTCAGGTTCGGTTAGATGCAACCAGCAAAACCCCAATTCCAACGCGCCTGCAGCGCCTAGTGTATGACCTGTTAAACGCTTGGTAGAGCTACAAGGCACAGAGTCAGAAAATATCGTATACACTGCGCGTGACTCCATTTCGTCATTTTTCTTAGTACCCGTGCCATGCAGGTTAATATAATCTATATCACTGGGCACCAATGTTGCCATCTCAAGCGCGATATTGATTGCGCGAATGGCCCCATCTCCACTTGGGTCCGGCGCAGAGATATGATACGCATCGGATGTTTCACCCACCCCCAACAGCGCCACCGGACCTACTTGTTTTGACATCACAAATAACGCCGCCGCCTCACCAAGGTTAATCCCATCACGACTGGCACTAAAAGGCTCACATAAACTTTGTGATGTTGAATCTAACGCGTCAAAACCATTCACAATTAACTGACACAATGAGTCCACTCCCCCACATAAAACAACATCTGCCATATCTGTGTCGAGCAGCATATGTGCAGTCATAATAACTTTAGTGCTCGAGCTGCATGCGGTAGAAATCGTATAAGTTGGCCCATTTACCCCAAGGTACTCTGCGAGAAACTCAGCGGGAGCAATCAATTCCTGGCATTGATGACCATACCCATCAGGGAAAGCATCGTTTTCCATATAGTGCGCAACAGCATGCTCGGCAGTGCCTACACCTGCCGTTGTCGTGCCAATAATCACCGCCACACGCTGTTTGTCCACACCCGCCAACATAGAAGACAGTGTTGGCTCTAGCTGTTTTACCGCCATCAACGCCAACGCGTTGTTACGAGTTCGCTGATACGAAGGAAATGAAGACATATCAGGCAGCTCACCATTCACTTTGCCAACGTAAATAGGCTGGCCTTCTAAATGTAACTCATGATCTAAACTTTGGTACTCGACTTCTGGATGGTGAAAAGCGTGCTTAACTTCGTTTTTATTATTGCCAAGTGCACATACCACCCCAAAATCATTTAAAAATGTCGCCATAACTCCACTCAATTTTATTTTTCTGTCAGTAAGCTCCAATCACAACGCATCTGTGCCACTATGATGCGCTTTATCAGGCCAAAACTTTGTTCATCACATCCACATGCCGCCCTAACTTGGCAAACTGGCCTCCTCTATCGCAGCTCGCAACCTATCAACTAGAGGCTGTGGGGTCGTAAACTGCATGGACTGGCTGACCATTGCTACCGCCACTTGTGTTGTTACACCAGTTGTTAACTTCTTGCCGGTTTCCATATCAGTGATCACATATGCAATTTTTAGCCGATCTTCATACTCCAATAACTGTGCACAGACATTGATTTTTTGACCAAACACACATGAACCAACAAAACGTGTATGCATATCGATAATAGGCCACACATAGCCAATTTTTTCCATGTTGTCATAGCCACATTCATACGTACTCAATAACTTGCAACGTGCCACTTCAAAATAGCGCGCATAATTACCGTGCCATACAACATTCATGGGATCACAATCATGAAAAGGAATTTCAATTTCTACACAGGCTTCAAGCAACGGCTTTTGCTTCCTCATATCATCTCCATCTTCGAGTTAGAATAGCTGCTTAAGTTTCTCTCAATACTTACTTCAGTGGTCTGCCTTCTTCCATCAGAGAAAAAGCGCATTAATCTCATCAAACATCACCCTGGCAATTACGGGCACCACATCGCGACGGGGGTGTTTTGTCCAATGCATATGCCCATTTCTTGCATGGCGTTTTATGCGCGTATCTGTCTAATATTGTGTTCGATATTCTGCTCAGCCAGACCAAAACGTCTCATAATGCGATTCAATACTTTTGTGATCCATCACCGCAAAAGTGTGAGGTACACCAAGAATTGATTTATGCATAGATGATTGAACTTAAACCTTTATTTAATGGTGATTAAACGATTTATTGTATACAACATACTGACCACTCATATTGCTGTTCACACCATTAAATAAACATACTAAATACCGCTGTCATGCGGCTCTGCTTTGATCCAGAACAGCCTAAAAAGTGAGTACACACAATCAATATAACAATGAATAAATAAGATATTTTAATTCTTGTTTTTACTTTCAGTATTGATAGCTTTGTGACAGCCACTACCGCACATATGCGCAAAAACCCTCTTTGCTTTTTGGGTAGAATTTAGTGCAATTCACAGTCAATTAAATGTTGCCCTACAAAGCGGGCTCTACGCAGGCTCATGGCTAACAATAAATGCACATAAACTAGTTACAGATGAGAAATGCTGCTTCGTGCCCTCACTATTAGCGTCAATTTTTACACCATATTGCTTTTTAATTGCCAGCCCAAGCTCAAGCGCATCAATGCTATCCAAACCAAGGCCATCATGAAATAGAGGCTCATCATCTACGATCTCCTCCGGTGAAATGTCTTCGAGATCTAGGCTATTAATAATTAGCTGTTTAATTTCCAAACGCAGTTCAGTATGTGCCATTTTTGTTTAACTCCTTTTGATACCCCTCTAAACTCACGCATAAGCTAATGCGTCAAGGAGTATGACCATATTCAAGACATAGAACCCAGACCAATGTTTAACAAAAGGTTAATCAAAGGTTCCCAATTGGGATACTATCACTGTTTTTTTGTTAACTCACTTTAATTTTACTAAATTTGGAACAATTGCCAGTGCATAGCGATTTGTCTGCAGCACCTATTAATTCAATCGCTCCACAGTCCAGCTTTGCTTTTGACCAGATAAATGTAACTGGGTCTTTGATGTGTCCAACCATTTGGCAAATTCGATTGGGATTGCTGGGCTATCACTATTGCTGGCGGCATTAAACTCAGCACGAGTAAAGCTCAAGGTATGCGGGTGAGAGGTATGCGCATCCTCAGCTTTCGATAACACCATAGCTAACGCATAATCACTTTGCTGCTCATCACTAAATTGCAGGAACTGTTCGGGTAGGCTTTGGTCAACTAATACAACAACCACTTTGCTCGCTTGCTTACTAGATAAACGAATATATGCATCAGTCAGTGCTGCAAATAGGCCATCTTTACCCGCAGCAATAGAGGTAATAGGTACTTTCTTTTGCATAAATATTGAGTACATACCTGCCACAGCATTGTGCACAGATAAGCTAAATCCAGAAGGTGAGAGGCTTTCTTTAAGCGCTAAACTCGTAAGCAATTCACTGGTTTTGTGAAAATCACCATGTCGACTGGCAAATACTAACTCCCAGTCTTCACCTTCTAACAACTGCTCATCTAAATTCAATAAAGCGCCAATCGCAAGCTTTGAAAAGTTACTTAGACGCCTTTTTTGTATTGGCTTTAATTTGCTGATCAGATCTTTTAATTCAATTTTCCCTATCTGGGTAGAACTAATAAAAAAACTGTCATCTATCGTGAGTTCAAATCTCATATGACGCTTCCCATATACATGTTCAGTAAGTTTAAATATTTCTAAACGAGGTATCCTTAACCAATTTATGTTACCTCAATCAATCTGTGCTCGCTATGGGTAATTGGATAAAAAGGTTAAAAAACACACCAAAAAAGGAATTTATTAATCCAAATAAACAAGAATGAACATATATTTTATTGGTTGCACGGTCATTTTTTTGTCATAAAAGTTAGTACAAAGTATTAACGACACCGAGCGAAGCGAGTGCGTTTACTTTGCGCAAGGTGAATATCGTGCGAAAGGTTTGTGACACAACGCGAAGCGCTGACACTCTTTTCGCGCAAGGTGAAATGCGCCGTTTTAACCGAACAAAATCAATACACCTCTATCAACGATACAACTGAGATAAAACAAGCAAGGCATGGATCCTGAAACGAGTTCAGGATGACGTCGTGTAAAAGGCTAGCGACGGTGAACGAAGTGAACTCGCTCTTTTTTACGCAAGGTGAATATCGTGCGAAAGGTTTGTGACACAGCGCGAAGCGCTGACACTCTTTTCGCGCAAGGTGAAGTGAGCCGTTTTAACCAGATGTAAGACAGAAGAATATTCTAAAAAACATAAAAAAAGCCGCTCATTGAGCGGCTTTATAATATTCGTATATCGAATTAGTTAACGTGTAACTATTACTCGATGATTGATGCTACAACACCAGCACCAACTGTACGACCACCTTCACGGATAGCGAAACGTAGACCTTCGTCCATCGCGATTGGGCAGATTAGCTCTACAGTCATCTTGATGTTGTCACCAGGCATTACCATTTCTACGCCATCTGGTAGCTGGATGTCACCAGTTACGTCAGTTGTACGGAAGTAGAACTGTGGACGGTAACCTTTGAAGAAAGGAGTATGACGACCACCTTCATCTTTAGAAAGTACGTATACTTCTGAAGTGAACTTCGTGTGCGGCTGGATTGAACCAGGAGCTGATAGTACTTGACCACGCTCAACTTCGTCACGCTTAGTACCACGTAGAAGTGCACCGATGTTCTCACCAGCACGACCTTCGTCTAGAAGCTTACGGAACATTTCAACACCCGTACAAGTTGTCTTCGTAGTTTCTTTGATACCTACGATTTCAACTTCGTCGTTCACGTTGATGATACCAGCTTCAACACGGCCAGTTACAACTGTACCACGACCCTGGATTGAGAATACGTCTTCGATAGGCATGATGAATGGCTTATCGATGTCACGCTCTGGCTCTGGGATGTAAGAATCTAGTGCTTCTGCAAGCTCAACGATCTTGTCTTCCCACTCTTTCTCACCTTCTAGTGCTTTAAGAGCTGAACCTTGGATTAGTGGTAGGTCATCACCTGGGAAATCGTACTCAGAAAGAAGTTCACGAACTTCCATCTCTACTAGTTCGATTAGCTCTTCGTCATCAACCATGTCACATTTGTTCATGAATACGATGATGTAAGGTACACCAACCTGACGTGAAAGTAGGATGTGCTCACGAGTCTGAGGCATAGGACCGTCAGTTGCAGCAACTACTAGGATCGCGCCGTCCATCTGAGCAGCACCAGTGATCATGTTTTTAACGTAGTCAGCGTGTCCAGGACAGTCAACGTGTGCGTAGTGACGAGTTGGAGTATCGTACTCTACGTGTGAAGTTGCGATTGTGATACCACGCTCACGCTCTTCTGGAGCGTTATCGATTTGAGCGAAGTCACGTGCTTCACCACCGTATACTTTTGCAAGTACGTTAGTGATTGCTGCTGTTAAAGTTGTTTTACCGTGGTCAACGTGGCCGATTGTACCAACGTTAACGTGCGGTTTCGAACGTTCAAACTTTTCTTTTGCCATGACGGAACCTATAAGTTTTTGTGTATCTAGATTACATATAAAAATAATCCACGCGCGCGCGCGGGGACTATGTTTATTCTTTACAATTATAAATGTTTTTGTGACAAATCAAAGGAAGTATTTGGGAAGATCCGGAGACTGGTGCTGATAGGCAGATTTGAACTGCCGACCTCACCCTTACCAAGGGTGCGCTCTACCAACTGAGCTATATCAGCACACCAGAAATCTGGAGCGGGCAGCGGGAATCGAACCCGCATCATCAGCTTGGAAGGCTGAGGTAATAGCCATTATACGATGCCCGCTTTAGGAACCTGTTCTTAACTACCTCAGAACCGTCAAGAATAAAGTGGTGGAGGGAGCTGGATTCGAACCAGCGAAGGCTGAGCCGTCAGATTTACAGTCTGATCCCTTTGGCCGCTCGGGAACCCCTCCACATAAAAATTCTTTTCTAAAGCGTGTTCTAAATCTTGAAAAATGGTGCCGACTATCCGAGTCGAACGGATGACCTACTGATTACAAGTCAGTTGCTCTACCAACTGAGCTAAGTCGGCACTGCTTTAGTACGGGGCGAGATATTAGAGCAACCGCTGACACTATGCAACAGTTAAATCAAAAAAAATCGCAATTTCTTGTTTAAATGCTCATATTTACAACAAACCATCTACTATTTAATCGTTTTGTTGGTATTTACGCCAAAAAACGAGCCCTTGCATAACCAAGTCGTCAAAGTAGATACCTTTAGGATCAAGATGTTGCTGAATAAGTTCGCCATAACCACCAGCATAAATCAGTTGCACTTTTTCGCCCATCTGCGTCACCGCCCGCTCGGCCAGTGCAACAGTTGCACTCAGCGCGGCATTTTTTACTGCATTAGGCGTATTGGTCCCCAGCTTTGTATCAAACAATGTATGCGTGTCACTGAATACTTTTTGTGTATTGGCCACCAAGCTGTCGATCATCATATCTAACCCAGGCAAAATCCATCCCCCTTGGTGCTGACCCGTCGCGTCCAAGACATCGACTTTAGTCGCTGTTCCTGAATCAACAATCACACAAGCTTGGTTAGGAAACAAATGAAAGCTGGCAACCACGGTAAGCCAGCGATCTATACCTAAGTTTTGAAATTCTGCATACGCACATTTTAGTGCGCCTAAAAAGGGTGAGACTGAAGCAAATAGATAAGGCACTTGATAAGACTGTGCTTGTTGCAATATCGACGTTAAGTCGTCATTACTACCAACTTGGGCGATTAAGACTTCTTCGATTTTGTGCCAAGGTACTTGCGCTTCATTGATCAGCACAATCTCACCTTGAAACTCAGTGGCGACTTTCACGGCGGTATTACCGACATCAACGAGCAAACGCATCACGGCTCCTTACGCAGTGAAATTTCACCGCCATAATAAGTTTTACGCTCACCATCTTGGCGCAAGATTAACCCACCTTGATGATCAATACCCTCACAGATCCCCCGCCACTGCCTTTGCCCGGTGCTCAAACTGACTACTTGGTTACGAAACGCATTCAACGCATTCCACTGTCCAACCATGTCACTTAAACCATTTTTTTGATACATATGTAGGCGCTTTTGCAAACATAGGGTCAATACTACTGCCAGCTGATTTTTATCTATCTCGGATACATGCTGACTTAAATCAGTCCAAGCTTGGTCAATATGCTGAGCAGCACTGGTTGGCATGGCCACGTTTAAGCCAATACCGATGACCAGATGACATGGCCCTTCCATTTGTCCATCTAGCTCTACTAACACACCCGCCAATTTATGTTCGTTAATATAAATATCGTTTGGCCATTTAAGCTGTACATCCAAATCATACAAAGCATTGAGTGCGTCATGTACAGCCAATCCGACTGCCACAGATACACCCATGGCCGCCTGCATACCGTCCTCAAAATGCCAGTAATAACTGTAATATAAATTGGCGCCAAACGGAGATTGCCATTGCCTGCCGCGTCGACCTCGGCCAGCTTGTTGCATTTCTGCCACCAGCACCTGCCCTGATGTTAACTCCGCGCCTTTAGACTGAATGCGACGCATCAGTTCACTGTTAGTCGAGTCAATAATGGGCTGTACTTCTATGTGACAAGGTTGGTCGGTCAGCGCCTGCCAAATCGGTAAGATTTTATGTTGATCTAATAATGGTAAGCTGTGATTTAAGCGATACCCTTTGCCAGTGACTTTAAAGATATCAATCCCCATATCCTGCAATGACTTTATATGCTTTGAGACAGCGGCACGGCTGATCCCCAACTGCTCTCCCAATGCCTGACCAGAAATAAAATGGTCTCGGCTCAGCGCACTTAATATTGCTAATTTATTTCCAACAGGTGCTTTAACCATGCAGACCTCCAGCAGAGTGTTCTCCTTGTGCTGCGATCAGACGTACTTCAGGCATTAACGCAACAGTAAACTTATCCCACACCGACTGTTGAATATACTCAATCATGGCGAGTAATTCGGCGCCATTACCTTGTTGGTCATTAACCAGTACCAAAGCTTGCTTGTCATACACGCGAATACCACCAATACGATGGTCTTTTAGACCGGCCCGTTCAATCAACCACCCAGCAGCCAGTTTTACTTTGCCCTTTGTGACCGGATACATTGGCATATCAGGATACTGCTCACGTAATGTATCGACCCATTGCGCTTCAACAACTGGGTTTTTAAAAAAGCTACCCGCATTGGCGCACACTGTTGGATCAGGCAATTTGCTGCGTCTTATTCGCATCACTCGCTCTGCCACTGATAGAGGATTAACTGACTGCCCCTGCAATGCTTTCAGTGGTCCATATGCCAATATCGGTTGCCACTGCTTGGGCAGTTTGAGCGTGACTTCGGTGATCACAAATTGGCCTTGCAATGGCCCTTTAAAGACCGAGTCACGATAACCAAACTGGCACTGCGCTTTACTCAGTTGGACAAAATCCGCCTTGGCAATATCAAAGCCTGTCAGTGAGTCAAAAACATCTGCCAGCTCCACACCATAAGCACCGATATTTTGCACAGGTGCAGCCCCGACGGTACCGGGAATTAACGCCAGATTTTCAAGCCCGCCTATGCCCATATTCAGTAATTTAATCACCAATTGATGCCAATTTTCACCCGCGGCAACACGCACATGATAATGCAGCTCGGTTTCGGTGATCTCGATACCTCGATTTGCTATCTGCAGCACACTGCCTTGGAAATCTTCTAAGAAGACGCAGTTACTCCCCTCTCCCAAAATAAAGAAAGGCGGTTCAAAATCAATTTCTTTTAACTGCTCTGGCGCCTCAACCACCACCAATTTTTGGCAATGTGAAGGCAAAGCAAACGTATGTAAGGACTGCAAAGCGTGCACAGAAAGCACCTATAAAATACCAACTATTCCCCCTAGTTTACCTGAATGATGCCACTAACGCATCCAAGTGCCATTTACGCTGTGAAGTGGTATAACAATGCGGACACTCAATCATGAGCAAGGATAAAAATGAAACTCTCAGCCTTAACATTCGGCCTCACTTTAGCGGGCCTCTCTCATACTGTTTTGGCGGCAGATGCCGTCGATGAGCATACCTTTGCAAACCTAAAAGAGGTAGTGAGCACGCACTTACATTTAGACCTCAATGTCGACTTTGAAGACAAGCAACTCGAAGGGTTTGTAGAGCACACTCTCGCATGGCAAAACAGCCATGCGCGCACACTGGTACTGGATACCCGAGACCTTGAAATTGACAAGATCCTCTATCAATCACCACAGGGAAAATGGTTACCCGCACAGTTCACGCTCGCACCACGCAGTGGTGTTAAGGGTGCCAAGCTCACCATCAAGTTCAAGCACCAAGCGAGCAAAGCACGAATTTACTACAACAGCTTGCCACAAGCATCTGGTTTGCAGTGGTTAACCCCGGTGCAAACAGCAAGTAAAACTCATCCTTTCATGTACAGCCAATCTCAAGCAATCCATGCTAGAAGTTGGATCCCAGTACAAGATACGCCCGCTATGCGCACCACATATACGGCGCGTATTCAAACACCTAAAGATGTCCGCGCAGTCATGAGCGCAGATAATTCTGAGGCGTTCGTAAAAGATGGCGACTACTGGTTCGATATGCCACAGGCTATCCCACCTTATCTAATCGCCATCGGTGCCGGTAATCTTGAATATAAAGAAATGTCTCATCAAACGGCGATATTCGCTGAACCGCAAATTCTCGATGCCTCTGTGGCAGAATTTAACGATACACAAGCCATGATAGACAAAACCAATGCCATGTATGGCGAATACGCTTGGGGCCGCTACGATTTACTTATGTTGCCACCGAGCTTTCCATTTGGGGGCATGGAAAACCCGCGCTTGTCATTTATTACGCCAACTGTGGTTGCAGGCGATAAAAGTCTCGTTAACTTGATTGCACATGAACTGGCACACTCTTGGTCAGGTAACCTAGTGACAAACGCCACTTGGGAAGATTTATGGCTTAACGAAGGTTTTACTTCCTATGTTGAGAACCGCATCATGGAAGAGGTCTTTGGCCGAGACCGGGCTGTGATGGAGCAAGCACTTGACGCAGCAGGTCTGCGTGCACAGCTTAAAAACATTCCCGCGCCAGACACCCGCTTAAACTTAAAACTCAATGGCCGCGATCCGGACGATGCCTTCAGTAAAGTGCCCTATATTAAGGGTCAGTTATTCCTCATCTATTTAGAGGAAAAGTTTGGCCGTGAAAAGTTTGATGTGTTCGTCAAAGGTTATTTCGATGCCTATGCATTTAAGTCGCTTACCACCGCAGAGTTTGTTAAATACCTTGATAAGCACTTATTGAAGAAGCATCCGGGTATCGTTTCTTTAGAGAAAGCCAAAGAATGGATCTACCAACCGGGTTTACCAGCGGATGCGCCCAATCCAACCTCAGACGCCTTCAATCAAGTTGATGGTCATATGCAAGCTTGGCTGAGTGGTAGCAAGCCTCTAACTACATTACCTACCAACAGCTGGACAGTACATGAGTGGCTGCACTTTTTAAATAACCTGCCAAGAGATCTCGCTTTAGACAAGATGGCTGCATTAGACAGTACGTTCAATCTGACCAACTCAAGTAACGCTGAATTAGCATTCGCATGGTACATGCTTGCCGTAGGCAATGGCTATCAGGCTATTTATCCTGCTCTGGATACGCACCTAAGTGGTATTGGCAGACGTAAACTTATCGTCCCTTTATATAAGGCACTGGCAAATACGGACAGACGTGATTGGGCTTATCGTGTTTATCAAAAAGCACGCCCAGGCTATCACCCATTAGCGCAAGGTACCGTCGACGCAATTTTCCAATAAACGCGCTGGAGATAAAGCTTGGCCTTTATCTCCGTTTTACTCTTTCAGGCTGCCGATCAGTGCTTCGCGTCAATAGACGTTAAAAAAGCGATACGTTGCTCAGGCGTTGCCTGTTGCCACCAAAATTCCAACATGGATACGGCATCTGGCTTACCTGCGTTCGGCGCAGCTTGCTCAACGTGTCCTTCATTTTGACTGTTCGCTTTTACCGTTGTGATTACAGGTTCACTGACCACCGGCATGGGGGCTGCGGCAGTCTGTGCTTTCACTTGCTTTGCTGAAACTTTATCGCCCTGTTGTGGCTGCAACCAAATCTTAGGTGACTTGGCAAAATCGCGCGCTTGTTCAACATCTGAAATAGGTTTAAATCGCACGTTATAATCACGGTCTTCAATGGTGACTTCCACCCAAAACGGTGTCGAGTTGACGACTTCATGTTCATCATAATCTAATTCAAACAAGTCGGAATATTTTACCTTGATCCGATGAACGCCTGCAGGTAACTCCAGTTTACGCACCTTTTTAAAAAAAGAGTGCTCAATCTCACGCTCATTAACTTGCAAAGGCAGCAATTCTTCTGGGAAATTAACTTCCCCTGCAACAGAAATACCACTATAAAGTGCTATAAAAATTCCAAATATACTAATTTTCTTCATATTTCCTCTTTATTTGATTGCTACCTTGGTAGTGAAAGGTATTTGTGCCAAATTTAGTTACAATTATGAACAAGCATGAATTGTAATTTCCCTTGTATCTTGTAGAGTCCACGCTATGCTGAACAGCTAAACTAACGTATATAAGGATAAAAGTAATGGCCCAAGAAACGATTTTTACAAAAATAATTAATCGTGAAATACCTGCGGATATTGTGTATGAAGACGAAAAGGCACTTGCGTTTAAGGATATTAATCCTCAAGCACCTTTTCATGTGTTGGTGATACCAAAGCAGCCAATCGCAACAATTAATGACGTAAACGAAGAAAATGCACACTTAGTTGGGCATTTGCACTTAGTAGCGTCTAAACTTGCGAAAGAGCACGGATTTGCTGAAGACGGTTATCGCGTTGTAATGAATTGCAACAATGATGGTGGACAAACCGTATACCACATTCATCTACATGTATTAGCTGGACTTGAAATGGGCTGGCCTCCGTACCAAAGTAGGAAAAAAGTAGTATCTTAAATTATTCTTTGTTAAAAAATGTAATTAACTAAGCTATTACTCTACTAAAATAAATTATTATTAAAATCAACAAGTTGAAGCATTCACAAAATTAAGTTGTTTACAAAACAGGCTATCGTGCCAAACTTTATATTGTAAACTTCTTTTTATTGATGAAATTTCTAATACAAAAGGTCTGATTCACGTGTTAGCATTGCGTTATCAGACAGAATGAGAGTGTTTTCCAAATGAGCAGTACTGCATTTTTATTGCTAGATAAAGAGCCTATCAACACGATAGGAATAAACGTTTTACAACCCCTGTTAAAAACACAAGGGTTAGACGTCATCACAGGAACTGATATTTCCGAAGTACCTGAAGATACTCGGTTGCTTTTTATTGAAACGGCAGTCAATGATGCATGGGGCAAACTTAAAGAGCAATTAGTAAATCTCAAAGTGAGTTGCGACATCGTGCTGTTCAATTTAGATGAAAACCCTGAATTGGCTAATCGCGCATTGCTCAGCGGTATTCGAGGGGTGTTTTACACCACAGATAATGCAGACGTCTTGATGAAAGGTATCCGTTTACTGATGGAAGATCAGCTATGGTACCGTCGTGAAATCATGTGTAATGCATTAAATCGCATGCTGCAATTCAATAAAGACGCCTTACACAAGTTAACAGAAGGCGATATTGAACCTGTCAAATTGACTAAGCGTGAGAAAGCGATTATTTCGTTAATGAGTAAGGGCGCGAAGAACAAAGAAATTGCGGAAGATTTAAATATCAGCCCACATACGGTTAAAACCCACTTATACAGTGCATTTCGTAAAACCAAATGCCGTAACCGTATCGAGCTACTGTCATGGGCACAACAAAATATCCCTGACGAGATCCGCTAATACTCATCATTGAGTACACTTCTAAAGTCTGTAAAAAGCATGCACCTCGCATGCTTTTTTGTATTTCTATCTAGCATTTAATCTATTTACTTACCATCTCATTATTTTCTTGGCGCTTCGCTTTACTGCATTTCGTCTTCGCTCTATCCTAGGTACGTCTATTAATTGTTAACAAAGTCTTTATGTTGGACCATAAAACCCTGTATGTAGCTAGTGCAGCAATGACGGCGATGATGACACTCATCAATTATTTAACTTGGCGTGCCAATAAAAACACGCCCGGTGTGCTGTTATACATTTTTTACCCCCTCATTCTATTTGCTGCCATATCCATGTTTGCGCTGCATAGCTTTCTGTCTCAGTGGCAAACCATCGGTATTGCAAACACCTTACTTTTTTTGGCATCCATCATACATTGTTGGGCCATAAGTCAATTTTTAGGCCAACGCGGTATAGAATTTAGGACCTATTTGTTTGCAACTTTGGCACTGCTGTCTGCACTTATTTATTATGCGATGGTCGATGATAATTTACGAAAACGGATTTTAATCTCTGATCTACAACATATTGTTGAAGCAATACTTTTGAGTTATTACTTCATTCGCTATGCACGAAAGCAATACCCCAATGGCAGTATCGTTTACTTAATCGTTTTAAGCTTTATTTTTACTGCTTTTATAGGCCGTTCATTATTCATGGGTGACGTCGACCAAGTGTCTCTGTTTGTCGACCCTTGGTTTTCAATTGCAATTTTTTTCAATGGCGTACTCGCCCCAATTTTCTATGCCACTGGCATGGCACTATTATGTAATGAACGACGTGAACTTAACCTCAATAAACTGACCGAAAAAGCCCAAAAAGATCTCGAAATTCGCGGCTTATTTTTATCCACCATTAGCCACGAAATTCGCACCCCATTAAACGGCATTTTAGGCAGTGCGCAGCTGGTCCTTAATCGCAGTCATGATCAACACAGCAAAGCCTATTGTGAGGCCATCATCAATTCAGCTGAGTCACTCAACTTATTAATAGACAAGGTACTCGATTACGCCAGTTTAGATCAAAGTGATGAAGTGCTCTCCTCTGAAGATGTCGAATTAAAAAGCTGGTTAGATAACCTATGCTTATTAATGAGTCCTTTAGCCGAGCAAAAAAAGCTCACATTCACGCTTCTCTATGATTTGCCAGACCAAGTATGCTATTACTGCGACCAACAAAAACTGCGGCAAATTTTGCTAAATTTAGTGGGTAACGCGATCAAATTTACTGACAAAGGCGAGGTAAAACTGCGCGTAGAGTTACTAGAAGAAGCAAATATGTCGCATATTGTGCGCTTCAGCGTCGTCGACTCAGGCCCTGGCATCGAAGAAGAAGATATTGATAAGCTGACAGAACCTTATGTACAGAGTAACGCCGGTAAAACCAAAGGCGGAACAGGCCTTGGTCTCGCTATCACAGCACGCTTGCTGAGCAAGCTTGGCAGTCAACTTGAGATCATCAGTGAGCTTGGCAAAGGCAGCTCGTTTAGTTTTGATGTTAGCCTACCTGTCGGCGAATTGAGCCTGGTCGAGCAACGCCACCACAACCCAGAATACCCGACCGGACTCTCAGTCTTATTGGTAGAGGATTTAGACCTTAACCGTAAAATTGCCATCGAATTTATGGCTGCCGATGAACATAAGATTAAGCTCGCTTATGATGGCACTAGCGCCATTGAGCATCTTAAAGAACATGTCTTTGACGTCGTGCTATTGGATATGAATTTACCTGATTTCACCGGCCAAGAAGTCCTAAGGCACCTGCAAACCATCGAACATAAGAATAAACGCACACCATTTTTAGCATTTACCGCAAGTTTAAGCCCTGAAGAAATCAAAGAATATCTTTCTCTTGGTATCAAAGATGTGGTTGGTAAGCCCATCAAGCAAGAAAAACTTCGTCAAGCCATCAGTGATTCACAAAAAGCCCAAAAGCCGGATATGCGGGTAGAATTGAGCGATACTTTATATGATGATACTGCGGTCAACTCACTTAAAAGCGGTTTCAGCGAAGATGAAGTCTCCTCGATTTACAATGAGTTTGTACTCTCTGCTCGTAACAAATTAATCCATATCCAACAGTTACTGACAGAAGATGAAGAGCAGTGCATTAAGTCCCTGCATCGCCAAGCCAGTACCGCTTTGCAGCTGGGTTTTAACCGCTACGGTCTTGCATTGAAAAAAATAGAGCGTCGTTTACTCGATGGTAAATCTTGTGATGATGATTTAACCCAAGCTATGGCGCTGTGGCAAAAAAGCCTCGAAGCCTACTTACAGTTTGTTCGCCAACAGACACTCAATTAACCTCTCTTTCGCCGCACAGCCTAGCAAGTGCGGCGCTTTTCACCACATGTGACATCAAGGTAACGAATACATTTAAATAAAAACATACCAACTTTGTATAAAAATACTGCAAAACTGCCGCATTTGAGCGTACTTTTATCGCCACCTTGTCGACTTTAGTAAAAAAATTCGCCATCCTACCCAAGTAAATTACAAATTAGCTCACAACAAGACAAGAAACCAACACTCAGCAATAGACTGAGACTTGGCTTAAAGCATATAGGAATAAACCATGGCACTATTTAAATCGCCGATTGCCATTGCAATTGGTGCCGCATTGATCGGATTAAGTACACCAGCACTCGCCTCCTCTGGTGCACAAGAAACCACTGCAAAATGGGACGTGCTTGCACCTCCTGGCGAGAAGCAAACAATCACCATAGATACCAATGAGACAACTTGGAGTAATGTCGATGTCAGCCCAAATGGCCAGCACGTTATTTTTGATATGTTGGGTGATATCTATGTGATGCCAATTTCTGGTGGAAAAGCGACTGCAATTACAGCGGATCGCGCTTGGAACTTCCAGCCGAAGTTCTCACCTGACGGTAAACAAATCGCATTTATTTCCGATCGAGCTGGTGCTGAAAACCTATGGGTCATGGACGTGAACGGTGACAACATGCGCCAAGTATCTGATGAATCACACAACCTGATACATAACCCATCATGGTCACCTGATGGTCAATATATCGCAGTAAAACAAGGTCAAGTCACAGGCCGTACGATTCCTGGTGGCTCAATTCGTATGTACCACATTTCAGGTGGTAAAGGCGTATTAGTGCGAGAAAGGTTGCACGGCGCACAATCACAAAAGAACATTGCAGAGCCTGCATTTTCTACCGACGGTAAAAAAATCTATTATTCTGTCGATGCAACAGCAGGCGTGCGCTGGCAATATAATAAGAACGCTTTAACATCGGTTTTTGAGATCCGCTCTTGGGATTTGGCAACCGGTGAAGAAGAAACAGTGATCCGTGGTGCCGGTGGTGCAATCCGTCCAACACCAAGCCCTGATGGTCAGTCCATTGCATTCGTCAAACGCGAAGACAACGGCGAAGCAATGATCAGCGCACTCTATGTTAAAGACCTGAAATCAGGTATTGAAACGCAAATCTTCACAGGGCTGGACCGCGACTTACAAGAAGCCAATGGTGCGCAGGGTAATACCCCCGCTTTTGCTTATACACCTGATGGTAAAGCCTTGGTATTTTGGTCAGGTGGTGTATTCCACAAAGTCGATATTGCAACGAAGCAAGCACAGGTCATTCCTACACGTGTCGTGGCTGAAAAAGAGATCACACCAGCACTGAAGTTTGCGGTAGACGTTGCCCCTGATAACTTTAAAGTCAAACTAGCACGTTGGTCACAAATTTCTCCAGATGGAGAGACTGCGCTGTTCCAAGCGCTGGGCCATCTATACATCAAAGACATTGAGTCAGGTGAAGTGCGTCGTGTTACTAAGCAAAACGACCACTTTGAGTTTTACCCAAGCTATTCTCGCGATGGTAAGCACATTGTATACACCACGTACGATGACCAAGAATTAGGAAGCATTCGCATCGTCTCTGCAAAAGGCGGTAAAGGACGCATTATCACGCAAGACCCAGGTCACTATATTTCACCGAGCTTCTCGCCAGATGGTAAACAAGTCATCTTCAAAAAAGTCACTGGTGGTTACCTACTGAGCGGCGACTGGTCAATGCACCCAGGTATCTACATTGTTAATACTAAAGGTGGCGAAGCAAAACGTATCGTTAAGAGCGGTGATAACCCACACTTTGGTGCTAACCCTGAACGTATCTACTTCTCTGTTGCTAGCAGTGAAACCAGTAGAGAGCTGAAAAGTGTTGATTTGAATGGTCATGAAGAACGTAGCCACTTCAAAGGCGAATTCATTTTCGACTATAAAGTGTCACCAGATGGCAACTACGTTGCATTTATCGAGCATTTCAATACCTTTGTTGCGCCATTTACCAGCACAGGTAAAACACTCTCTATTAATAAAGGAGGGAAAGCCTTCCCAGTCAAGCAAGTCTCTAAATACTCTGGTGATTTCTTAAACTGGAAAGCGGATAGCAGCGCACTTACTTGGGCATTTGGTCCAAACTTATATCAACGTAAGCTCACAGACACTTTCTCATTTGTTGACAATGCATCTGACAACCTTGATGAACTGACAGCTGAAGGCATTGATCTGAGCTTCGAGCAGCCTTCAGATAAACCTAGAGGTTTATTGGCATTGGTTGGTGGTAAAGTTGTGACTATGCGTGATGCAGAGAATCAACAAGAAATCATCGAAGATGGCGTGGTATTGATTGAAGATAACCGCATTATCGCCGTTGGTACACGCAGTGACGTAACCATCCCGAGCGCTGCGAAAGTGATGGACATCAAAGGCAAAACAGTGATCCCTGGTTTAGTCGATGCCCATGCGCATGGCAGCTACGGTAGCTACAACTTGCAACCAGAGCAAAACTGGAACCAATTCTCGAACGTCAGTTTTGGTGTTACCACTATCCATGATCCATCTAATAACTCTAACGAGGTATTCTCGATGGCAGAGCTACAACGTGCAGGTTTGACTGTCGCACCGCGTATTTACTCTGTTGGTCGTATCTTATACGCAGGTGAAGCACCGGGTTATAAAACCCCAATCAACAACTTAGAAGACGCACAGTTCCACGTTAAGCGCTTAAAAGATGCGGGGGCTATCTCAGTAAAAAGTTATAACCACCCGCGCCGTGACACACGTCAACAAGTACTTGAAGCGGCGAAGCAAATGGAAATCATGGTCGTGCCTGAGGGCGGCTCTAAGTTCCAACAGAATATGAACATGATCATTGATGGCCACACGGGTCTTGAACATGCATTGCCAATCCCAAATATCTATTCTGATGTTACGCAAATGTGGAGCCAAACTGACGCAGGCTTCACACCGACTTTTAATGTGGCATACGGTGGTATTAAAGGTGAAGATTACTTCTACAACACCACCAATGTTTGGGAAAACGAGCGCCTAATGAGCTTTGTACCTGAGTATGTTGTGAAGCCAATGTCTATTCGTCGTGAAAAAGCACCTGAGCATCACTATAATCATATCAATGCAGCAAAATCTGCCAAACAGCTACGCGATAAAGGTGTTACGGTTCACATTGGTGCACACGGCCAACGAGAAGGTCTTGGCGCACACTGGGAGTTGTGGTCAATGGCACAAGGTGGCTTTACACCTTGGGAAGCTCTGCGTAGTGGTACAATTGACGGCGCTAGATACCTAGCAATGGACCACGACATTGGTACTATTGAAAAAGGTAAACTTGCCGATCTGGTTATCATTGACGGTGATGTGCTGAATGACATCCGTGAGTCTGAAAAGGTGAGCTACACAATTCTGAATGGCCGTGTTTATGATGCCGCAACTATGAATGAAATTGGCAATCAAAAGCGTGACCGTCAGCCATTCTTCTTTGAAAACGGTAACAAGACGCCAATGCACCCAGATACAGAAGCCTATATGGAAGAAAAGGCACATAAATACCACTGGAAACACTAATCATAGTGACGCAATTTTCTAAAAAGAAGCAGCATAAGCTGCTTCTTTTTTATTCCAAGTAATGATCATTAAAAGTTCATCTAGTTTCCCCGCATGACATCTTCAGTGTATGCATCTGGGCTCATCACATCATCAATATTTGTACCAATAAGAGAAGCGCTCACAACCTAGATCTTATTGAGATGTGATCTACACTAAATTTAAATCTGTACAAATATTAGCCACATAAAGTGTAGGGTTTTACACAATTTGGCTCAATAGTATGACAACAGATTAATGTAGCAAACAGCGTCAAATTGATGTCAAAAATACAAGGATCGGAGGGCCACACAATGTCTCGAATACACCAATTTCTAAAATCGCTCGACCTCGCTAAAAAGCTGATGGCGGCCTTTTTACTTGTCGCCCTCATCCCCACGACCGTCATTATTGCCTTTTCACTGATCCAAGCATCTAGTTCCATCAGCGACCAAGTTTATGCGCAGCTCGGTGCCGTGGGCAATGTGAAAAAGCGTGCCATTGAGCGCCACTTTAAAACCGTTGAAGATAAACTACATGCTTTAGCAATCAACCCCTATTTAATAGAAGCAACACAAGACTTACTCGATGGCTTTGATGAAACCCAAGCAGCCAACACAATACCAGATAGCCTCAGGCAATTTTACCAAGATAACTTTTTACCTCGCTTCGAACAACAGACCAACAGTCAGGTCGCGCTCAGTTCCTTAGTAGATTCACTTTCTGGTCAAGGCATGACTTTGCAAGCACGGTATTTGGCCGACAACCCCCATCCTATCGGAGAAAAAGATACCCTAATTAAAACGGGGCATTTAGACGCTTACGATCTCGCGCACCAGCGACACCATAAATTTTTTAGAGAACTGACTGAAGTTTACCAGCTGTATGACATATTCATTGTCGATAATTATAGTGGAAATATTGTTTACTCGGTTTTCAAAGAAGTCGATTTCGCAACCTCATTGCGAACAGGGCCCTATGCTAACAGCGGTATTGCTGATGTGTTTAACCGTGCATTAATCGAACAAGACCAAATGCTGTTTGCTGATTATGAACCCTATTTGCCATCTTATAATACCCCAGCCAGCTTCGTTGCCATGCCACTGGATTTCGATGGCATTTCACAAGCCACATTAATTTTTCAGCTCTCCATTGACGCACTTAATGACATCATGAGTGAGCGCCACGGACTAGGACAAAGTGGGGAAACCTACCTCGTTGGCCCAGATGGGCTGATGCGCTCAGATTCATACCTCGATCCCGTTAATCATTCTGTTAAAGCGTCTTTTGAAAATCCAGCCAAGGGCACCATTGCCACAGAATCTTATAAATTAGCTATGCAAGGTCAACAAGGACAAAAAGTCGTTACTGACTACAATGGCAACCCTGTGTTATCTGCCTACAGTGACTTGCAAGTCTTTGATATAAGGTGGGCACTGCTGGCTGAAATCGATGAAGCAGAAGCATTTGCTCCTGTTGTTTCACTGCGTCAAACCATGGCAATTGTGATGCTTATCAGCATCGTTTTGATTTTATTGACCGCGCTATGGTTTGCCAGAAGCTTGTCTCGACCCGTACATAACCTCGTCAACACCATGCGAGAAGTACAAACTCGAGGGGACTTTTCGCTACGTGCCGAAATCAGTTCTCGTGATGAAATAGGGCAAAGTGCGCAGGCCTTCAATTCCTTGCTTGATGCACTGCAATTGTCTATTTCTGAGGCCAATCGAGTACTAAACCAAATGGCCAAAGGTAAGTTCAATGATCGGATCAGTGCACCTTGTAATGGTGAACTCAAAGAACTAAAAGACGCCACCAATGAATGCTCTAATAGTTTGCAAACGGCATTAGAAGAGATCAACATAGTGATGCAAGCCATGGCCAAGGGGCAATTTAATCAACAAATAAATGCCCCCCTCAGTGGTGATTTAGATACATTGAAAGCCAATATTAATCACTCGGTTGTTTCCATTGATGAAACAATGCATGGCATTATCGAAGTGATGGGCTGTGTTGAAAAAGGCGAATTTAAACAGCAAGTCACCGTTGAAGCGAATGGTAATCTTGCGCGTCTAAAAGACAGTGTGAACAATTCTATATTCGCATTAAGTGGTGCCATTGATGAGTTGAGCTCCACCATGAGTGCCATCAGTAGTGGTGATTTTTCTAAACGGATCACACACCCTCTGTCTGGTCAGTTAGCACAGTTAAAAAATGACACCAACTTGAGTATGGACAACTTAGAAGCCATTTTACAAGACATAGGCAATACCATGGCTGCGGTCAGTGAAGGCGACTTTAAACATCCGATTGAAACCCCCGCTCACGGCCAACTTGGTCAATTAAAAACCAATGTAAACTTATCTATTGCCAGCCTAGATCAAGCAATTAGCGAGATTTCATCTGTGATGATGGCCATTAGCCACGGGCGTTTTGATCGCACAATTAATACGCCTTTAAAAGGGCAATTAGCAACATTACAAAGTGACATCAATCATACTGTCAATAACTTAAGCCAAATTATTGAAGAGCTCGCCAGCGTCATGGCGGCCATGAGTGAAGGAGACTTTTCTCATAAAATCGAGTCCAGCCTACAAGGTCAGTTACTGCAACTGAAAGAGGATGTAAATGGCTCCATTGATACGATTTCGGGCGCGATCCATGCCGTCACGCATAGCCTAAGTGCCATTGCTCGAGGCGATCTATGCACCTTAGTGGAAGGGGAATACGAAGGTGTTTTTGCCACTTTGCAGCAAGACGTAAATATCACCACCGACAAACTCACGCATGTCATTGAAAGTATCCAAAGCGCAGCGAGCTTGGTTGCGCATAGTACTGAAGAAATTGCCGCCAGTAATGCAGAGATCAGTCGCCGCACCGAGGAACAAGCGGCCAATCTAGAAGAAGCCAATGCAAGTACAGGGCACATTCTCGAAGAGTTAACACAAGTGGCTATGCAATCAGAAACTGCGGTTGAAAAGTCGCACAATGCTGAAAATATTGCCAAAGAGGGCGGAACCTTGTCCCAAGACACTGTGTATGCCATCGGCGAAGTAAATACTGCCAGCAAAGACATCAATGAAATTGTGTCCGTGATAGATGAACTGGCATTTCAAACCAACCTACTGGCTTTAAATGCTGCGGTAGAAGCTGCCCGTGCGGGTGAGAACGGCCGAGGTTTTGCTGTGGTCGCCAATGAAGTCCGGGAGCTCGCAGGGCGCAGCGCAGCATCTGCAAAGCAAATAAAAGACATCATCGCTAATAGCAATGATAAAGTACAACAAGGTACCACCCTCGCCAACAGCTCCGGAGAGAAACTCGAGCATATTGTGCAAGCGGTGGCTGATGTCAATGAGAATATCGTCAGTATCAATCGCTCTACATTGACACAAAAGCAGGCCATTGAAGAAGTCGATGTCGTGGTACAAAGACTGACCGATTTAATTCAAGAAAACTCAGCGATCACCGAGGAGACTATGGCAGCAGCCAAGCGTATGGCAACCCAAGCGAAGGAAATGAAAAATTTGCTAGGCTACTTCACACTACCAGATAATAACTCAAGTTCATCGACTGACATCGCTGCGCCTCAACAGGCACTACTAGTGCATCAGTACAACGTATAGCAGGGTTGGAGCAGCGGCTGCTGCTCCTACTTAAAAGGTCAACTCAAATCTATCCGCATCTAAATGAGCCGGAAATTGACTTTTAAACTCTACTAAGTTTGCTTTATCTAACTTAACTGTCACCACACCTGATTCATCATCGCCGACGTGCGCTATGGGTTGCCCTAAATAATCTAAAGCCACAGTGCCCCCGTTATGTGCGACGCCTTTGCCATCTTCACCAATACGGTTGGTAGCAAGTACAAAGCACTGATTTTCAATCGCACGTGCACGCAGCAGCGTATCCCAAGCATAGCGCCTTGCTGATGGCCAGTTGGCGACATTGACCATCACATCATAATCATTTTTACTACGTTGAAAAACAGGGAAACGCAAGTCATAACACACTTGAGGTAATAACTTAAAACCATTAATTTCAAAGATTTTCCGTGCCTCACCTTGCGTGACATACTCGCCCTCATTGCCTAAGCAAAATAGATGACGTTTATCATAGGTCTGCTCGAGTCCATCAGGCCAAACCCAGTAAAAACGATTGGCTTTTTTACCTTCATTTGACACCAATACAGAACCCGCCACCACACACTGCAACCGTTTAGCAAGTTGATGTAGGAATGCCACAGCTTGCAATGCTTGTTCGCCCGTTGCTTGTTGCAATGCAAATCCAGTTGCAAAAGTTTCGGGTAATAGCAACAAATCACAAGCAGGCATTGACTCGATGAGTTTATCAATCCTGATAAAATTCTGCTCAGGGGCTAACCAAGCAATATCATACTGCGCAAGGTTTACGGTTAAAGTCGACATAGTTTCTCCGCCGCTGCAATTAAGGTTTCTTCTTCTTTAGCAAAACATAGGCGAATAATGTTATCACCATTGGGTTGATCATAAAACACACTTAAAGGTATCGCTGCAACACCTGTTTGCTCTACCAATTGTTGACAAAAAGTCACATCATCTAAGTCTGAAATATCACTATAATCAAGTAATAAGAAATAAGTCCCCTCACTTGGCAATATCTTGAATCGACTTGACGCCAGTGCCTGAACCAATAAATCACGCTTTTGTTGGTAAAATGTACTTAATTGATCGACATGCTCAGGTGCATCACGCAACATTTCAGCCAATGCCAACTGTGCAGGGGTAAAGCTTGAAAAGTTCACAAACTGATGGATTTTTCTAAACTCAGTAGACAAATGGGGTGGCGCTACACAATAACCCATCTTCCAACCAGTACAATGAAAAGTTTTACCAAAACTAGATACAACCAATGCTCGAGCTGAGAGTTCTGGGTCACGTAAAACACTCAAGTGCGGCACATCATCAAAAGTAATATGCTCATACACTTCGTCACTGATAAGATAAATATCATGTTCTACAAGCAAGGATTTCAATGCATCCAGATCGGCTTGTTTCAGTATTTTTGCACTCGGATTATGCGGCGTATTAATGATAATCGCCCGTGTTTTATCTGTAATGGCACCTTTCACATATGCCCAATCAATCGCATATTCCGGTGCACTTAATGGAATATGCACGGTGCGCCCACCTGCCAGCTCCACCGCGGGACGATATGAATCATAGGCTGGATCAAAGACAATCACTTCATCGCTTTGGCGCACCAAGGCTTGAATAGCCACAAACAAAGCTTCCGTTGCACCAGCGGTGACCGTCACTTGTGCAGTCGCATCAATATGCTGTTGATATCGTCGCGCGATCAACGCGGCAATTTCTTGCTGCAATATAGGCAGCCCTGGTGACGGTGCATATTGGTTATGTCCTGCAAGGGTCTGCTCAGCCAATGCATGCTTTAACTTACTTGGAGTATCAAACTCAGGAAAGCCTTGCGATAAATTTAGCGCGCCATGCGCATTTGCAAGGACTGTCATCTTTGTAAATATACTGGTACCGACGTCTGGTAATTTGCTTTCCATTTTGTAACCCTTTTGGTTATGGCGTAGGCGATAAAGCGATGCTATCATTGCCAAAGATAGAAGTATAGCCGTCCAAACCTCTTAGGATGATCGAATATGCAAACAAAGGCAGCAAAACAAGCACTCATTGACGCAGGCCGCTGGGTTAGTCAACAAGGCTGGGTACCCGCAACTGGCGGTAACTTTTCTATGAAAACCGATGATGGCTTTGTCGTCACTGCCAGTGGCTTCGATAAAGGCCAATTAACCGCCGAACAATTTTTAGAATTAGACCAGCATGGTCAAATTGTTTCTGGTGACGGTCGGCCCTCAGCAGAAACAGCCTTACATCTAAAGCTTTACGAATTACAGCCTCAAGCGGGGTGCATCTTGCATACCCACTCAGTGGCAGCGACTGTGCTGTCCCGATTTATCCGCAGTGATAATTTTTCAGTCACTGGGTATGAAATGCAAAAGTCTCTTTCAGGCATTCAAAGTCATTTAGATACCTTGTCCATTGCAATTTTCGATAATGATCAAGATATTCCCGCATTGGCTTATCGCGTCGCCAAACATCATGAGAGAAACCCTATAGCACATGGCGTATTAATCCGAGGCCATGGCCTATATGCTCTCGGTAACAGCATTTTCGAAACTCGCCGTCATATCGAAGGGTTAGAATTTTTATTCGCCTGTGAATTAGAACGAATCAAGCTTGAAGGAGCAGTAAAATGATAAAAGCCATTCTCACCGATATTGAAGGCACTATCACCCGAATTTCATTCGTTAAAGAGGTCCTTTTCCCTTACGCTGCTGAGCACTTGGCTGCTTTTATCAAAACCTCACAGGATGAACCACAAGTGCAGTTACAGCTTAATGCTGTCAGGGAAGAAATCGCTCAGCCAGACGCAAGTTTAGACACAGTGATAGACTCCTTACTTGACTGGATTGAAGCAGATAAAAAAATTACACCACTTAAACAATTACAGGGGTTGATTTGGCAAAGTGGTTATCAACAAGGAGATTTTACCGGACATATCTACCCTGATGCCCATGCTTATTTAGCTGCACAACATCAAATTGGGACTGCACTATATGTGTACTCTTCTGGCTCAGTCAAAGCTCAGCAGCTACTTTTCGCTCATTCGGATTTTGGTGATATACGCGCCTTGTTTAGCGATTATTTTGATACTCGAGTGGGTGCTAAACAGCAACCTCAGTCTTATCATAACATAGTGCAAAGCATCCCTTTTGAAGCAGATGAAGTCCTATTTTTAAGTGATGTCGTTGCGGAGCTTGATGCGGCCAAAGAAGCTGGGTTACACACTTTGCAGTTGTGGCGTGATGGCCAGCCCAAGAGCCCAAATCATGCTTTTATCACCAGTTTTGAGCATATTAAAAACGAGACACCGTCATGAGTTACTTACATATCTACCAAGAAAACCAGCCCAATGAAGTTATTTTTCAGAGCAATGAGGCTGGCAAAATTGCTGAACAACTTGCTGAAGTAGGGGTACGCTTTGAGCAGTGGCAAGCTACACAAATATTGGCAAAAGAGGCAACAGAAGCAGATATCATCGCAGCTTATCGTCAAGACATCGAACGCTTAAAAGCGCAAGGTGGCTACAAAACCGTCGACGTCGTTGCACTGCAAAAAGGCAATCCAAATGCGCCAGCGATGCGCGAAAAATTTCTTTTTGAACACACCCACAGCGAAGATGAAGTGCGTTTTTTTGTGGCCGGGTATGGACTATTCTGCCTGCATATCGCAGATAAAATCTATCAAGTATTCTGTCAGCAAGGTGACTTGATCTCTGTGCCGGATCACACACCACATTGGTTTGATATGGGCAGCGACCCTGAATTCACCGCTATTCGCTTATTCAATAACACCGAAGGTTGGGTTGCCCAAGAAACAGGTTCGAGTATTGCCAAGCAATTCCCGCTTTTAGACTAGTATCAAATAGTAAAGTGGCGGCATCAACTTTTAGATGCCGCGCATTGCCAGTTAAACAGCAACTCAATCATGCTCAAGGTTCAGGTGCTTTTCTAAAAACGAGATCAATTGATTAAAATAATCTAAGCGATGTTTTTCTTTGTAAAATCCATGTCCTTCGGTTTCAAATAAATAATAGCTAACCGGTTTGTTTGCACTTTTGAGTGCATTAACCATCGCCTCCGCCTGTGCGACCGGTGCACGGACATCATCTCCACCATGAATAATCAGCACCGGTGCTGTTACTTTCTCCGCATTAAGCGCCGGAGAATATTCACGCAGCTGCTTCACATTGTCGCCCAGCACCATTTTCAGATAGCCTTGGCCCGTATCAGAACTTGCCACGTCACCGTTTTTAAATAGCTGCGTTAAATCATAAACACCCACCACGCCAATTGCACATTTAAACTTATTCGGTGCAATCACCGTACTTTGCAGCGCCGAGTAACCACCAAAACTTTCGCCAAAAATACACATATTGTCAGGATCTACATAACCAGCTTTTACTACATGATCAACGCCATCCAAAATATCATATTGAATATTGCGTCCCCACTCCAAGTAACCCAGCTCTGTAAATTTGCGGCCGTAACCACCAGAACCTCTGAAATTCACACGCAATACCGCCATACCACGACTCGCAAAAAGTTGGCTTTGCGTTTCATACTGCCAATAATCACGTACACCGTGTGGCCCGCCATGTGGCATAACAACAAGCGGCAGGTTTTTCGCTTCTTTATTTGTCGGTAAAGTCAGATACCCATGTACTTCATTCCCATCACGACTTTGAAATGAAACTGGCTTGGTCTCAGCCATCAACTCTGGATCTATCCAAGCACGTGCAGAAAATAGATAAGACATCTTTTTATTTTTTTGATCGAAGAGATAATAATCCCCTGGATTGCGATCATTATTAGCAAATACGACATGCTTTGTGCCGTCCAATGTTGAACTCACGATATGCAATTGATGGCCAGGAATACTTTTAAGTAGCGATTTAATACTATTGCTCAGCGGTACTTTTTCATCCGTGAACGCATATGTGGGATAGCCTGGATCAAGCTCAATGGCAAATAATTCTTTGCTAACAGGGTCAACCCAAATTTTCGTTGGTGAGACGTCTTCATCTTGGTAGATCAATGTCAGTTCTTTTTGCTTAAGCGAAAACTTGTACAGCGCATCAGGTTCACCTTGTTTTGAACCGGTCAGATATACAGACTCGCCTTTATGATCGAGTGCGTACAGTGTGATATTTTGTAAAGAATCAGGTATTTCAAGGGGCTGCCAACCACTTCCCTTTTGATTTTTTTGGTAAATTTCCCCCGTCATTTTGCCATTCCAAGTCGCTGCAAAACGAAGATTACCAAGATGGTCTGTTAGAAATTGTGCGTTTCTGCCAGGTGCACGCGTCACACGTTTTCGTTTACCCGACTTAACATTAACTCGATAAACTCTTGCCAAAGGTTCTTTGGATGCGGTCCATGGCACCGTATAAATCAACATGTGGCGTTCATCATGCACCAGCGGGTCCAAAACATATGATGTACCATACAAAGCCGTCGCCTTTGAAATACGTGAGCCGGTCTGTTTGCCGCCCTGATAGCCAACCAGATATTTACCTGAAGAGCCATCAGCATTCACACTATAGAGCTCACCGTAGTAATGCGGTTGATCGGTCCACCCTTTAAGATATTCTTTTTGAACCACAATTCGCTCAGCGTTCACCCAGTGGTAATTTCCCACTTGCGCATTACTTTCAAAACGAATAGCGGAGAGCATACTAAAATTCTCTGCCGAGAGGACACCCAACATATTCTTACCATCAACTTTGGAAATAAAGCTGATATATTTTCCACTCGGGGAAAGCTGAACGCTGGCGTACTCTTCACCTTTGCTAAAATGTGACAGTGGTATTGGCTTGGAAGCTGAATTAGCTTGATGAGATTCTGCCAGTAAGTCAAAACTTATACTCAATAAAAAAACCGTGCAGAGTATTTTCAAAAACATTTAAAACTCCATAAATTCAAAAGCTTAAGAATGATATCAATTTCAGCATTGAATATGGAGTATATTGAGTTAATTAAAGTGTCAGAAAGTGAGGAGTATGATATACACCACTGTCAAAAACCCATCCAGTCACTAATTTGGCTGGTGTTACATCAAAAGCGGGGTTATACACCTTTGCCTGCACAGGCGCCCATTGGCATTCCCCAAAACTGCCGCTCACCCCTGTCACTTCAAGCGCACTACGCTGTTCAATTTCAATATCTTGCCCACTTGCACACTGAGGATCAAAGGTCGTTTTTGGTGCCACAACATAAAATGGTATTTTATGAAAATGCGCTAAAACGGCTAAATTATAAGTACCCACCTTATTTGCAAAATCGCCGTTTGCCGCAACTCTATCTGCACCAACAAAAATCTTGTCGACCTTACCCGCTGCCATTAAAGACGCGGCCATACTGTCACACAGCACAGTATAAGGGATCTGCCAGCGCGCCAGCTCATACGCAGTTAAACGCCCACCTTGCAATAAAGGACGCGTTTCATCTACCCAAACATGAATATCACCATAGCGCTGCATCGCTTGGTAAATCACACCAAGTGCAGTGCCAATACCAGCGGTGGCCAACGCTCCCGTGTTGCAATGAGTTAAAATGTTATCACCAGCTTCAACCAGCTCAACGCCATGTTCCGCAATGCGCGCGCATAACGCAATATCTTCTTCAAAAAGAGTTTCAGCAACCGCCACAACATGCTCTGTATATTGGTCACCACTGACGACGGCTCTCAATCGATCCATGCAATGCTTAAGGTTGACAGCAGTAGGTCGCGTGGCCTCTAAATCATCTATGGCCTTATATAACACTTGCTGTGAGGCACCTTGTTCGGCGAGATATGCAACCAACAAAGTCGCCGCTAGGCCAATTAAAGGCGCACCCCGTACTTGAAGATTGTTTATTAAGCTCTGCATCTCACTGACCGTTTGGCATACATGCCAGACTTCTTGATGCGGCAACAAATACTGATCAAGTACCTGCACTTTACCATCTTGATATTTCAAACTTTGCGCGATTAGATCTTTCATTTTGATTAAGGAGTGTACAGTTGTAATTACTGTTCATTCTACATAAAGATCTAAAGATGTATAGACATCTAAACATTTAAAAATATAGAATGCTAAAAGTTACTTTAATTTTTGGTGAATAACAGTGAGCAAATACGTTGCCTTTAATAACGACACGGCCTTAAGTTACGTCCAAGAACTGGGTCAATTCTTTCCAGCAGATGCCGTATTATCTTGCTATGAGTTTGGGGATGGGAATCTCAATTTAGTTTTTCGCATTCAAGATGCAAATGAACAGCGTAGCATCATTTTAAAGCAAGCGCTGCCCTATGCTCGCTGTGTAGGTGAAAGCTGGCCACTGACATTGGATAGAGCCAGAATTGAAGCCAGCGTATTACAAAAGCACGGAGCAATATGCCCAGAGCTGACTGCAAAAGTGCTCCATCACAACAGTGAACTGGCGGTCACTATTTTAGAAGACTTAGGTGATATGGCCATTTTGCGTGGTGAGTTAAATCAAAATAATACGTTCAAACATCTTGGTACACATGTAGCCACGTACCTCGCCAAAACCAGCTTTTATTACTCAGATTTTTACTTGTCTGCAGCAGATAAAAAAGCGCTCGTTCAAGAGTTTACAAACCCTGAACTCTGCGCCATCACTGAAGATTTATTTTTTGATGACCCCTATCGAGCGCATGAACGCAACCATTATCCAGTGGCGCTAGAAGAGCAAGTATCTCTACTGCGTGAAAACAAAACCTTATTGATAAACGTTGCTAAGCTAAAAAGTAAATTCTATTCTTCGCCGCAGACCCTGTTGCATGGTGATGTCCACACAGGTAGCCTGTTTGTTTCAGCACAAGCAACCAAGTTTATCGACCCAGAGTTCGGCTTTTTCGGCCCCATTGGCTTCGATTTAGGTTCATTTATTGGCAACTTATTACTTAACTACTGCGCGCAAAATGGTCGTATCATCGAAACACCCAAACGAAGGGATGTGCAGTCTTACTTATTGAGCACCATCTCTACTTGCTTACAGGCATTTGAACAGCACTGGTTAACCTTAGCCAAAGCAGATACTCGCGATTTAGCATTACAGGCGCCCGGTTATGCCGAGCAATTTTTGCAGGAAGTCTTGCAAGATGCGGTGGGGTATTGCGGCACTGAATTGATCCGTCGCACAATCGGTTTGGCACATGTTGCTGATATTGATGACATTAAAGATGACGAGAAACGCTTAGCAGTGCAAAAACAGACGCTGTTGCTCGGTGAGCAGCTGATTTTAAATGCAAAAAGCTGTCGTTCAACCGATGACTTTTATCAGCTTATTATCAGCTTTGCGCATTAATATTATCAGGCCGCACTTGGCGGCCTGATAAATCGCGATTACTGCTGCGATAATGTTTGCGCTATGTACTCCTCAATGTGTGCTTCCAGTACAAACAAGGGAACTGAGCCATTTCTCAGCACTTCACGGTGAAAATCTCGAATTTCAAACTTTTCACCTAACGCTCTCTCAGCCTTTGCACGCAAACGTCTGATAGTCAGCTCACCAATTTTGTACGACAAGGCTTGGCCAGGCCAAGAAATGTAACGATCAGTCTCAGTTTTCACATTGTGTAATGATAACGCTGTATTATCCTGCATAAATTGCATTGCTTGTTCGCGACTCCAACCAAACATATGCATGCCCGTGTCCACCACTAAACGCGCAGCACGCCACATTTCATAGGTCAGTCTACCAAAGTTACTGTATGGGTCTTGATAGAAGCCCGCCTCTAAACCCAGATATTCCGCATATAACCCCCAACCTTCGCCAAATGCTGAAATATATTCATTGCGATACTCGGGTAAATGAGCCAACTCATCATTCATTGAGATCTGTAAATGATGACCCGGTACCCCTTCATGCAAAGTGAGCGCTTCTAAAACATAGAGCGGCCTTTTATCGAGCGCATAGGTATTCACCCAATAATAACCAGGGTCGGTATCCTTCGACGGACCTAAGTATCTTCCGGTAGTATATTTAGGCGCAATGCTATCAGGTACTGGAGCAACACCATATGGCACTCTAGGTAATGTGGAAACATGGAAAAGTTGAGGTAATTTAGCATCCATCTGCTTTGCAATGAATGACGCCTCTTTTAACAGTTCTTCTGGCGTCTGCGCATAAAACTGTGGATCGGTACGTAAAAACTCCACAAATTCAGCGAACGAGCCTTCAAAGCCTAACTTCTCAATGATGGTATTCATTTCACTGCGAATACGCGCAACTTCTTTCAATCCCAATTCATGAATTTGCTTCGGCGTCATATCTGTTGTGGTGAAATGCTTGGCGCGATTGACATAAAACTCTGCACCATTTGGCGTACTCGACCATGCAATGTCTTGTTTCGCGTTTGGTCGGTATTCATTGACAAAAAAGTCTAAGTAACTTTGATAAGCAGGGTTAGCATAATTGACAATCGCTTGCTTAGCTTGCTGCTGAAGCGCAGCAAAAGCTTCATCTGACATACCCGCCTGATTCGTTTTAAACGGTGCATAAAACGGTGAGCGCTCAACATCATCTACCGCTATATAAGCTTCAATCGATGATTCAAAGCCTTTGAGCACCACTTGAGGCTGAGTTAAACCGATAGCCATACCTTTTCGCATCCAATCCATTTGCTGAGCAAAATACCTTGGCAACTGCTTAATCTGAGCTATCAATGATTGATAACCGAGCTCCGTAGAAAAGTCATGCTCTCGGATCCTAAAAGACATGCGCGTATGAAAGCCGGATTCAGATAACAGTGGCACATAATGGTGTTTAAAGTGATATTTATCGACTTTATCTTGCACCTGTGCTCGTAAAATAGCGAAGTTAATTTGATTCTCTGCACTTAACCGTGTCTTGTCTATCGCATCAAACTTATCCAGCAAGGCTAAACGACGCTGATTTTCGCTCGCTAAGTTCTCTGGAGACATATCAGGCAATAAATAAGGTTCGTCTGGCGACTTGATATGACTGGTACTAATGTCAGCACGAAAGGCCATGACTTGCTGTGATAACGACACAAAGGCCTGATCTGGATTATTCTGGGTCATCTGGCACGCAGACAAACTGAGTACCAATGCAATTGCACTTAACGGTTTAAAAACGGCGTTCAACACTGAGATTCCTTAACTTTCGCTGGGGTATGCACCATAACGAAGGCGCTTATCTATATGCAAGTATAATCGACCAAACATCGTTCAAATGCGATCATCATTACTCCGCCACATGCACAAAGGACAAAGTTGCTGATAAATTCGCCTAATAGCATAAAATGGGTAACTTTTTGCCATTAAAAGGGCAAATTTTACTTTCAAAAAGTCAAAATTACGATTAATGTAGCGGGACTTCAGATAGGATGAAATCATGACTTGTGCCAAAGGACGTTAAGGCTTCATATTTAACTTTAATGTGTGGTAAAAAAGTAGATGACGTTCCATGACCCAATGGCCATAGCCCAAGAAAAAATGACTAAAGTATGTCATTTTTTGGAACTACACGCGCTACCACCTACACCGCTTAACTATCAAGTCGCATACACTTTTATCAGCCGCAGTAACGAGCCCCTCACGACACGACTAGAGCGTGACTTACGTAATAATGTCGCCATTGATAACGTTTATATCGAACAGCTTTACTTTGAGTTTATCTATACTGAACATCAAGAAGAGCTTGCAGTCTTAAAACAAGTCGATAACGTCATTGATGAGCTTTCAACGTCTTCATCCCGATCGCAGCAAAGTATCGCAAAGTTTACCCAGAGCATTCGCAAATGTCGCAGTGAACTAGACTCTCAAGATATAGCAAAAAGTAAAAAAGCACTTGTTGAGCTCATGCAACAAACAGAACGCTATCTGGAACAACAACAGCGCTTTAAACACAGTTTACAAAAAGCCCGAGCAACACAAAGCCAGCAATACATGGTACTAAATAAGATCCGCAAACAACGTTTGATTGATCCACACACAGGCTTGTACAAACGGCACTATCTAAACCAAAAAACACAACTTTGGCTAGACCAAGATAAAACCCTATGTGCCATTTCTATTCAAGTCGATAATCTCAGTGACTTTAGTGCTAGGTTTGGCGATATCATTGGTGAAACGGTCCTGCAGCGTATTGCCACTAAAATCAAAAAATATGTGTTAGAGAGCGGGGTTCCTGGGCGGACAGGTAAACAAGAGTTTACCATCTTACTTGCAGATATTGAGCCGGAAACAGCGAAAGTGATCGCCGCAAAAATCCGCAAAGGTGTCGAAAAACTCAAATTCATTAGTAATAAAGGCAATGTACAATTTCCTGAGGTGCAACTCGCCATTGGCATCGCAAAAAGACAAAGCGAACGAGACTTCAATGAATTGGCGACTCAAGCCGCTTTTGCGGCACAGAAAGCCCATGCACTGGGACGTGACTGCTACATTTCAGGGGCGATATAGTCTTTGTTTTAAGACAAATAATTACGAATTACGGCCACTATAAATTGCACCCAAGTGTCGCAATCAAGTACACTATACCCATCTAAACTGTGTCACCAAGGCCAACATGAAAGAAGAAAATCACGATACCACCCACTTTGGTTATAAAACCGTAGAATCCACTCAAAAAGAGTCTTTGGTTGCAGATGTTTTTCACTCTGTCGCCGCTAAATATGACATCATGAATGACTTTTTATCCTTTGGCATTCATCGCCTTTGGAAACGCCAAACAGTGGCGTGTGCAGGTGTGAGAAAAGGTCACCGAGTATTGGACTTGGCAGGTGGTACCGGTGATTTAACAGCTAAATTTAGTCAGCTAGTTGGTGATACAGGGCAAGTAATTCTCGGCGATATCAATGATTCAATGCTAAAAGTTGGCCGCGATAAGCTGCGTGATTTGGGCTTGGTAAGTAACATAGAATATGTGCAAATGAACGCCCAAGCACTGCCATTTCCAGACAACAGCCTAGATGTCATCACAATTGCATTTGGATTACGTAACGTCACAGACAAAGACGAAGCACTGCGGTCAATGTACCGAGTTCTAAAACCTGGTGGTCGACTGTTGGTGTTAGAATTCTCTAAAACGGATAACGAAGCGTTATCTAAACTCTATGACTTCTACTCATTTAACATCTTGCCAAATGTCGGAAAAATTGTGGCTAATGACAGTGAGTCATACCGCTACTTAGCGGAATCAATCCGTATGCACCCTGACCAAGAAACTTTAAAAGGCATGATGGAAAACGCAGGGTTTGAGCAAACCAGCTATCAAAACTTTACTGGCGGCATTGTAGCGCTGCATAGAGGGTTCAAGTACTGATACAAGTAAAGGGTAAGTTTATGTGGATATCTGTTTTAACGGCCATTGCCGAGCAAGCTATAAATCGCCTATTAACACTTGAGCCTAATCTTGCTGCGGATCTGCAAGGTGGTGCACACAAAGTACTGGCACTAACATTAACCGATTTAAACTTATCCTGTGCGCTTCACTATAATGGTGAATACTGCTTCGTATATGGCAGCTATCATGATGATGCAGATTGTCACATCACAACCTCTCTAGATTGCATAGGTGAATTAAAAGACCCGAGTCAATTGACGCGATTGATCCGCAATGGACAATTGGATTTGGAAGGAGACCTCCACCTTGCACAGCTTTACAGCAAAGCATTCGGCAATCTAGATATAGATTGGGCAGAGCACTTATCTCGTTACCTTGGTGATGCTGGCGCTGAGCACTTTGTGAGTAGTGCAAAGCAGTGCAGCAATAAAGCTCAACAGCATAAAAAATCATATCAGCAAGTAGTGACGCAACTGTGCCAGGATGAGCTGAATGTCGCGATTCACCCGCTGGAACTGCAGCAGTTTAAAGCCCAAACTAGAGCCCTTTCATCGCAATTAGCTGCGCTTGAACAACGCATTAATACACTAACTGACTGACTTTAAGGAGCAGGAATTGTCCATCGCTCGCCTATATCAAATTGGTAAAACATTTCTTAATTATGGCTTAGATGAACTGCTGCCTCAGCACTTACAGCCTTGGTATGCAAAATACCTGCGCAAAAGCCTATTTTGGCTACCTAACAAAAACCAAGATAAATCAGAAGGTGCGCGATTACGTCTGGCATTACAAACTTTGGGACCAGTGTGGATAAAATTTGGACAAATGCTATCTACTCGCCGAGATTTATTGCCTCACGACATGGCCCAAGAACTGGCACAACTGCAGGATAACGTTGCCCCATTTGATGGTGAACAAGCTCAGAAATTAATAGAACAAGCGCTAGACTTAGAACATATCAGTGCGCTATTCGAACATTTCGAGCAACAGCCTTTGGCTTCGGCTTCTATTGCCCAAGTCCATACCGCACAGCTACAAACTGAACAAGGTTTGAAAGATGTCGTTGTCAAAGTGATCCGTCCGGACATAGAAAAGCAAATACTGGCTGATTTATCTCTGATGGAACAATTTGCCAAAATATTGGCAGGCCTGGTCAGTGAAAGCCGCCGATTAAGGCCTGTTGAAGTCGTCCGTGAATACCGCAAAACGTTACTCGACGAACTTGACTTAATGCGCGAAGGAGCCAACGCGATTCAACTTAGGCGTAATTTTGAAGGCTCCGAAGCCTTATATATTCCTGAAGTTTATAGCGACCACTCTAGACAAAACGTGTTAGTTATGGAGCGAATTTATGGCATTCCGGTCTCGGATACTCAGACGCTTGAAGCACAGGGCACGGACATGAAGCTGCTCGCTGAACGTGGAGTAGAAGTTTTTTTCACGCAGGTATTTAGAGACAGCTTTTTTCATGCGGACATGCACCCAGGCAATATTTTTGTCTCCTACGAACACCCTGAAAACCCGCAGTATATCGGAATTGATTGCGGTATCGTCGGCACCTTAAATCGAGAAGATAAGCGATATTTAGCAGAAAACTTTATTGCATTTTTCAACCGTGACTACCGCCAAGTTGCTCAGCTACATGTAGATTCTGGCTGGGTACCCGCAGATACCTGTGTTGAAGAGTTTGAATTTGCGATCCGCACCGTATGTGAACCTATTTTTAACAAACCTCTTGCCGAGATTTCATTTGGCCATGTGCTCGTCAACTTATTTAATACGGCAAGACGTTTTAATATGGAAGTTCAACCACAACTCGTTTTATTGCAAAAAACATTACTCTATGTTGAAGGGCTTGGCCGTCAGCTATATCCTCAGTTAGATCTTTGGCAAACTGCAAAGCCATTTTTAGAGCATTGGGTGCAAGAACAAGTTGGTCCGCTCGCAGTAGCTAAAAAGCTTTATCAAAATCTCCCTTTTTGGGCAGAAAAAATGCCTGAACTCCCTGATTTAATTTATCAAAATCTAAAACGTCAGCACCATCGACCTCCCACATCTAACACCTCGGTCAGCAAGCAAACTATGCAGAGTATTCTACTCGGCATGGCAGCTTCAACCTTTGCCATAATAGCAGGCTTGTGTTTTATCGCAGAGTTAAGCGGGGCAAGCCTAGGAAGCGCGCTATTTGCATGCTTGCTATTTATTTGCGCATGGCGTAAAACAGGGTGATATTTTATACGCGGGGCGTATAATCAAATCAGTATTTACAAATAACACGTAAACGGAGTCGTTATGGGATTAGGTGGAATTAGTATCTGGCAATTATTGATTGTTCTAGCAATCATTGTTTTGCTTTTTGGCACGAAAAAGCTGCGTGGTATGGGTGGCGATCTTGGTAACGCTGTTAAAGGGTTTAAAAAAGCCATGTCAGATGAAGATAACAACGACGCTAGCAAGCCAAAAGACGCGATTCAGAATCAAACTCAAAACAAATCAAGCAGCACCGAAACTGACAAAGAAAAGGTATAGTTTACATGGGCATGTGGGAGCTCGTCGTCATATTGATTGTCGGCTTAATCGTATTGGGACCAGAGCGCTTGCCGGTGGCAATTCGAACTGTGAGTCGCTGGATCAGAACCGTAAAATCAGTTGCCAACTCAGTCAAAGCTGAAGTCAACGAGGAGCTGCGGGTACATGAACTCCATGCCAATTTAAAAAAAGCCGAGCAGCAGAACATGCAAAACTTAGCACCAGAGCTGCAAGAGTCCGTAGATGAGCTAAAAAAAGCGGCGGAGTCTGTCCGCCATAGCTATCAACCTGACGTGACCGTTCAGCAGTCGAAAAAAGATTAGTCCCAAGAAGTAACAGGAATATTCATGTCAGAGCCGGAGCAAAGTGGATTTATAGGCCACCTGATTGAACTCAGAGACAGGCTGATAAAAGCCCTCCTTAGCGTATTGATTATTTTTTTATCCTTAGTCTATTTTGCGAATGATATTTATGCATTTGTCGCAAACCCATTGGTGTTGAGTTTACCGGAAAATGCCACCATGATAGCCACAGATGTGACGGCACCGTTTTTTGCGCCGTTTAAACTGACCCTGTTCGTCGCGTTATTTTTGGCAATTCCATTTATCTTACATCAAGTTTGGGGATTTTTAGCACCGGGCTTATATCAGCATGAAAAACGTATGCTGATGCCAATACTGTTCTCTAGTATCATCCTATTTTACGCAGGTATCGCCTTTTGCTATTTTGTGGTGATGCCAATTATTCTGGGCTTTTTTACTGCGGTTGGCCCAGATATGATGACTCTCTCTCCGGATATTAGTAGCTACCTTGCCTTTATCCTCAAGTTGTTTTTCGCATTTGGTGTTGCATTTGAAATCCCCGTTGCGATTATGCTGCTGTGTTGGAGTGGTGTGACAACAACACAAAGCCTAAAAGAAAAAAGGCCTTACATTGTTGTTGGTGTCTTTGTCGTGGCAATGTTTTTAACTCCCCCTGATGTGCTGTCACAAACACTGCTTGCCGTACCCATGTTATTATTATTTGAAATTGGCATTATTCTGGCCGCTATCTACAGCAAAAAGTCTCAACAACAGGAAATGAATAATGAATAAGTGGCTCACTTTACTTGCTCTGAGTATCTCACTTTCAGCCCACGCTCAAGACACTGCACTGGCACAACTGACTGCGTGCCAAGATATTTCCGTCGATCAAAAGCGCCTACAGTGTTATGACCAAGCTTTAGCCCAATACCAAGCAAAACAGCCTGATGCTCAAAAGCATCCGATTGCTGCGTTGCCCACGGCAAATGTGGCACTCAGCGCAGAACAACAGCAAGCACGTTTTGGCATAGAAAATAAAACCATACAAAACGAGCAACGCGTCGACAATATGGAAGCTACAATCATAAAGCTCACTAAATCAGCCCATGGCGTGCGCACTTTTGAGCTTTCAAACACACAAGTATGGAAGCAAATAGGCAGCGGCGCTTTTTTTGCAAAACAAGATGATACAGTGACGATTAAACGTGGCTCATTTAACTCTTTTTTAATGAGCAAATCAGGCTCAAACAGAACAATACGTGTAAAAAGAATAAAATAAATGCAAACAATGATTGATGCAGGTGTCAATTTAACTAGCTCTCAATTTGATAAAGACAGAGCTGACGTCATCTTACGCGCCAAATCACAACATATCTGTAATATGCTTTTAATAGGGTGTGACCTCGCCTCGAGCAATGAAAGCCTTGCTCTGGCGCAAACCTATCAATTAGTGAGCACCGCAGGCATTCACCCCCATGACGCCAAAGACGCCCCTGACGACTTCGTTGCGCACATCACGACATTGGCCAGCTCACCTCAAGTAGTGGCAATTGGCGAGTGTGGTTTGGATTTTAATCGCGACTTTTCGCCTCGAGATACACAAGAACGTGTATGCAGTGCACAATTTGCACTCGCTCAACAACTCAATATGCCAGCTTACATTCATGAACGAGATGCACATGATCGTATGAAAGGGTTGTTATCAGAGCATCAACTCAACGGTGTTTTACATTGCTTTACGGGAGACCAGCAAGCACTTAAGTTTTATCTCGATTACGGTTTAATGATTGGTATTACTGGTTGGGTGTGTGATGAAAGGCGCGGTCAACAATTACGTGAGTTAATTAAATATATTCCAAACGATAGACTGCTTATTGAAACTGACGCACCTTATTTATTGCCACGGACCCTATCACCCAAACCTAAATCTCGACGCAATGAGCCAGCTTATTTACCCGCCGTCGCTGAGCAAATTGCTTCGTTAAAGCATACTGACAGTGAATCCATTGCAATGTATAGCCGCAATAATTTCAACGCACTATTTATGGCAAAGCCACAGAGTAATACTTGATGAAGTTATGGTTATTGTTTGCACTGTTATTCAATACCTATTCGGCGCTCGCTAATATCGCTAATGACCTTGGGCCAACCCCTCATGTTTTTGAACTACAAGCCCAGTTTAGGCACCAAGCTTCTCTGCCATTTAGCTATACAGTAACGGCTCAAGAAAATATTCAAGCATTGCTCAATGACAACCCCAAATGGCATTATCACGGTTCTGGCGATCTCAACTTAGGCGAAGTTGAGCAGCAAGTGTGGATTAAAATTGTCTTACGCAACGACAGTCTAATTGAGCTCCCTCTTTTGCTCAGCGTCAACAATAATCTGCTCGATAGCATCACAGCCTATATTATGCAGCCTGATCACGCTATCTTGACACTAGACTTAGGTGATAGCCGCCCTTTAATGCAGCGGCCAATAAAGCATGAATCGCAGCTTATTCCTTTGGAGTTACCAGGAAAACGACAAACCACTGTTTATTTGAAAGTGAAGCATCACGGGGCACTCAATATCCCACTCAGCCTTTGGCACCCTGTAGAATATTTAAAATACAAAAGCAAATTTAACCTCATATATGGCATCTTGGCAGGTTTTGTACTTGCGATGATTGCGACTAATTTCACCATGTACACCTTTACGCGACGCAAATACTTTTTGCATGGCACTTTACTGCTATTGAGCGTGTGGCTTTTATTGGTGCACTTATATGGTTTTGGATATCGCTATCTCTATGCAGACTGGCAATGGATGCAACAATACGGACAAAGCCTGCTCGTTCTGCTCTCTACCTTAGCGATAGTCCCCATTTTACGCAGCGGTATATTACCGATCAGCACCGCCCCTCATGTTGACACAGGATTAAAGTATCTACTTGTAAGTGGGTTAGGTATTACACTTTTATGCACCTTGCTACCAATCACATTGGCATTAAAAGTCGCTTATGTTTCTGCCATCATCGCTGTTGTTTACTTCTTTGTGATCACAATCAAAGCTTCGTTAGAAAAACTCAGCCAAAAGTTACTCGCCGTCACTGTTTACCTGTGTTTAATGATATCTTTATGTTACCAATTAGGTTTTGAGCTTGGTTTGCTATCTGGTGCGTTACTAGAACGGCCAGTCACCTATATTTGTGCACTATTCGTATGTGCTTATATTAGCTATGCGCTGGCCAAACAGTATATATTTGAGCGAGAGAGCCATATAAAACAGCAAGAACAAAAACTCGCAAAAACACGCGCCGAAGACGCATTGCTAAAAGAGAAACTGATTATTCAAGAGCAAGCACATCAAGACCTAGAAAGCAGTATTGATGAGCGCACTTTTGAACTGCAAGTTACTCTGCGTGAGCTAGAAGAAAAAAATCGAGAATTAGAACGGCTTAATATGGAAGACCCGTTAACTAAGGTTAAAAATCGACGCTACTTCGACAAACGCCTTATGATGGAAGTCAGACGCTCACGTAGAGAGCAAACTACACTGAGTGTCATCATGCTGGATATTGACCATTTTAAACGTGTAAATGATGTATATGGACACCTAGCAGGCGATCAAACCATTTGTGCTTTTGCCAACACCATTAGTAAGCATTTAAAGCGCCCCCATGATGAGGTCTTTCGTTATGGTGGGGAAGAGTTCGTCATTTTGCTACCCAACACCAGTGTGCAAGGTGCACAAGAATTGGCTGAACAGATCCGTGAAGCGACAGCTAGTTGCGTAGTTAGTATTGCTGATCAGAGTATCCAATTTACCACCAGTGCTGGGCTCTACAGCGCAGTCGCTCAAGATACACGAAACCCAACCCTATTTACCGACTTCGCCGATAAAGCTTTATACGAAGCAAAGCAAACAGGTCGAAATCGGGTATGTATTTATCAACACACGCAGGAGACTTAATGTGGCTCAATCAGGACTAGATCTATTTCCATATACTCGTATGCGACGCATGCGCCGCGACAACTTTTCACGCCGTCTTATGAGTGAAAACACATTGACTGTCGCCGATCTAATTTATCCTGTTTTTGTTTTAGAGGGCGCAAACTGTCGTGAACCCATCCCTTCGATGCCGGGTATCGAAAGGCTGTCAGTTGACTTGCTCGTAGAAGAAGCAAAGCAGCTTGCTGCGTTAGGGGTTCCTGCTATCGCCATCTTCCCTGTCACACCAGCAGAGCAAAAGTCCTTAATGGCTGAAGAAGCCTACAACCCTGATGGGCTTGCACAACGCACTGTCAGAGCACTTAAAGCAGCCTGTCCTGAGTTAGGTGTGATCACTGATGTTGCACTAGATCCATTCACTGTGCATGGTCAGGACGGCATCATAGACGAAACAGGCTACGTGATGAATGACATCACTACAGAGATTCTTATCAAACAAGCGCTATCACATGCAGATGCAGGTGCAGACGTTATTGCGCCTTCAGATATGATGGATGGCCGTATTGGAGCCATTCGCGATGCGTTAGAGGAAGCCGGTCATATTCATACACGTATTATGGCCTACTCTGCAAAGTACGCTTCTAGCTATTACGGCCCATTTAGAGATGCGGTTGGCTCTGCAGGCAATTTAAAAGGCGCTGATAAAAAAACCTATCAAATGGACCCAGCAAATTCAGATGAAGCAATACGAGAAGTCGCTTTAGACTTACAAGAAGGCGCTGATATGGTCATGGTCAAACCAGGTATGCCCTACTTGGATGTGGTCAAACGTGTAAAAGATGAGTTTGGCGTACCAACTTTTGCTTATCAGGTCAGTGGTGAATATGCTATGCATAAAGCAGCTATTGATAATGGTTGGCTCGCTGAAAAACCAGTCGTTATGGAGTCTCTTTTAGCATTTAAACGCGCGGGTGCAGACGGAATTTTAACTTACTTTGCCAAACAGGTCGCAATCTGGCTCAACGAAAAATAGTCAATAAAAAAAGCGCCTGAGGCGCTTTTTTTATTAAGCTTTAACTTCTGATTCTATTGCGCCAATGAGCGGGCAATTAAATTCTTTTGCCGCTTTTTGTACATCTTCTAAATTCGCCAACCAATATGGAAATGCAATCTGCTTATTCGCGTTGATTTCGACAGAAACGACATATGCTCCCAGCAGCTTCGTTACTTTTAGCACCGAAATTTCATCGCTATGTAAATAATTTACCTGTGGTGACCAGCTGCGATAACTAAATCCAGCTTTATCAATGTGTACGTATTTCTTCCCTAGAATTGAGGAAATTAAAGAGATCATTGTCACAACTGCGCCTGAACCGCCGGCTACTTTCGCAATAATGTCAAACCCAGAGTGCAATAACACAATGTAAAGCAAAACTGATGCAATCAGCTGCAATGAATAAACGTACCAATTAACTTGTAAGTTGATTGTCTTCATGAGTACCTCCAAATTTTACTCAATTCACCTACTAAAGGACTAAGAATGGAGCATGATAAATTCGCTTTGTTCCTAAATCAAGATCTCCCTCTGGTTTTTTCAACAATCGTTTATTTCTGTGCAAGCTTAATTCTCTCAATTTGGATTACATTAGATAATTTGACTTGTTAGAAACATAGATATATTAATAAATTACGTAAAAAAGATGTGCTTTATGGACAAAAAACAACCCAAAAGAGTGAGAATTTGTTTGATACAATTGTTTACATTTTACAAATAAAAAAATTCATAAAATAGCGTTCTGGTAGGGTGAAAGTTGTATTTATCCTCTTATGACACAGATTATGAATACACATAAAAAAACCGCCCTAAGGCGGTTTTTTCAAAAAGAAAGTAATGAGCTAATTACTTAGCAGCTTTCTTTTCTTTCTCAGCAGCGATTACCGCGTCAGCAACGTTTTGCGGACATGGTGCATAGTGAGAGAATTCCATTGAGAACTGACCACGACCAGACGTGATAGTACGTAGGTGACCAATGTATCCGAACATTTCAGATAAAGGTACTTCACCCTTGATACGAACGCCCATTGCGCCAGCTTCTTGGTCTTTGATCATACCACGACGACGGTTAAGGTCACCGATTACGTCACCTACGTTGTCATCTGGCGTGAACACGTCAACTTTCATGATTGGCTCAAGAAGTTGTGCACCCGCTTTAGGGATAGACTGACGGAAAGCGCCTTTAGCAGCGATTTCGAAAGCGATTGCTGATGAGTCAACTGCGTGGAAACCACCGTCGAATAGCTCAACTTCAACGTCTAGTACAGGGAAGCCAGCTAGAACACCTTCTTCCATCATTGACTTGAAGCCTTTCTCAACTGCAGGCCAGAATTCTTTAGGTACGTTACCACCAACAACTGAAGATGAGAACGTGAAACCAGAACCAACTTCACCTGGCTTGATACGGTAGTCGATCTTACCGAACTGACCAGAACCACCAGACTGCTTCTTGTGCGTGTAGCTGTCTTCAACTTCTTGCGTGATAGTTTCACGGTAAGCAACCTGAGGCTGACCAACAACTAGCTCAACGCCGTAAGTACGCTTAAGGATGTCTACCTTGATGTCTAGGTGAAGCTCACCCATACCTTTAAGGATAGTTTCACCTGAATCTTCGTCAGTCTCAACCTGGAATGACGGATCTTCTGCAACCATCTTACCGATAGCGATACCCATCTTCTCGTTACCACCTTTATCTTTAGGTGCAACAGCGATAGAGATTACCGGATCAGGGAAGATCATCGCTTCTAGAGTACATTCGTGCTTAGGATCACATAGCGTGTGACCAGTTTGAACGTTCTTCATACCTACAACTGCGATGATGTCACCAGCTTGTGCTTCAGTAAGTTCGTTACGCTCGTCTGCTTGCATCTCAACCATACGGCCGATACGCTCAGTTTTACCAGTTGCAGAGTTAAGGATCGTGTCACCTTTCTTCATGCGACCTGCGTAGATACGGATGAACGTAAGTGCACCGAAACGGTCGTCCATGATTTTGAACGCAAGCGCTTTAAGTGGCTCTTCTGCGTCAACTGTCGCAACGTCACCAGTAGGCTCACCAGTTTCAGGATCAGTTAGAGGCTGAGGGTCAACTTCAGTTGGAGACGGTAGGTAATCAACAACTGCGTCTAGTACTAGCTGCATACCTTTGTTTTTGAATGCAGAACCACAGAAAGTTGGGAAGAAAGCAAGGTCACGTGTACCTTTACGGATACAAGCTTTGATTTGCTCTAGTGAAGGAGTTTCACCTTCCATGTATGCTTCCATTAGGTCGTCGTCTTGCTCAACAGCAGACTCAACTAGCATCTCATGGTACTCTTCAACTTTCTCAACCATGTCAGCTGGAACGTCAGTGATTTCGTAGTTTTCTGGAAGGCCAGTCTCGTCCCAGATGTATGCTTTTTTCGTTAGTACGTCAACAACACCTGTGAACTGATCTTCGATACCGATAGGAAGAGTCATAACTAGTGGGTTTGCGCCAAGTACTTTCTCTACTTGACCTACTACGCGGTAGAAGTCAGCACCCATACGGTCTAGTTTGTTTACGAAGATACAACGTGCAACTTCTGATTCGTTAGCATAACGCCAGTTAGTTTCTGACTGAGGCTCAACACCACCAGAACCACAGAATACACCGATACCGCCGTCAAGAACTTTAAGTGAACGGTATACTTCAACTGTGAAGTCAACGTGTCCAGGAGTATCGATAACGTTTAAACGGTGGCCTTTCCACTCACAAGTAACAGCTGCTGACTGGATAGTAATACCACGCTCTGCTTCCTGTTCCATGAAGTCAGTAGTTGACTCACCATCGTGTACTTCACCAGTTTTGTGAATCTTACCAGTAAGCTTAAGAATACGCTCAGTGGTCGTAGTTTTACCCGCATCAACGTGCGCGAAAATACCAATGTTTCTGTATTTCGATAAATCTGCCATTGTTTTACTCTATTTAAAGTAGAAAAATTATTCGGCGGGAGTATATCACCTCTTTAGGCGAACATCATCCTTGAAGTCGATTAAAATGCAGCCAATTTGCAATTAAAACGCATTCGCTGTGATATTGCATTGTTGAACTGCATTAAATAAGCCATTTTTAGCCTTAATCACCATCAATGATATCGCCAACACTGCCTAATACAGAGCCTTCGCCCTGCCTGCTACCGCCCTGTTTTGGTGCATGTTCAAGGACACGATCAGCTAATCTAGAGAATGGCAAGCTTTGGATCCACACCGTACCATGGCCTTTTAACGTCGCTAAAAAGAGCCCTTCACCGCCAAAAAACATACTTTTCAGGCCTTTCACTCGCTCAATATCAAATTCAATGCCTTCGCTGAACCCAACCACACAGCCGGTATCGACGCGCAGTGTTTCACCATTCAGTTGCTTTTCAACCACAGTGCCACCTGCATGGGCAAATGCCATTCCATCGCCCTGTAGATGCTCTAATATGAACCCTTCTCCACCAAAAAATCCCGCGCCGAGTTTGCGCTGAAAGGCAATATCCACTTTGGTGCCCAGTGCAGCACATAAAAATGAATCTTTCTGTAAATAAACAGATTGGCCTAATGTCGCCATATCCAACGCTAAAATAGAACCCGGAAAAGGTGCTGCAAATGCCACGCGCTTTTTACCCATGCCTTCATTGGTGAAGTGCGTCATAAACAACGACTCGCCACTAATTAAACGCTTGCCTGCGCTGAATAATTTGCCCATAAAGCCTTGTTCTACATCAGAACCGTCACCCATTTTTGCTTCAAAACTAATGCCGTCCTGCATATAGTTCATCGCGCCCGCTTCTGCGATAACCGTTTCATTGGGATCCAGTTCAATTTCAACCATCTGCATAGATTCGCCAATGATTTCGTAGTCAATTTCATGACAATGCATATTTTATTCTCCTTTTATGTGCCCAAACTGCCGTGCCTTCACAGCCCTATTTGTCTGTCAAAGTTAGTACAACGCAATGAATTTTGCATGACAACTGCGCATCCATTGATAACATCGATTAAAACCAAATAAATAACCCCAAGATCAAAGCAACTCCTAATAAAGGAACACATACCGTCAATACTGCCAATGGCCAATATGCATCATGATGTTTCTCGCCACAAATAGCCCGCACCGTTGTCACGACATAACCATTGTGTGGCAAGGTGTCCAATGCACCCGAACTAATAGCAACAACACGATGCAGCTGGTTTTCATCGACACCCAAATCTAAGTAATGAGGCGCAACCAAAGGCAATGCAATCGCTTGCCCACCAGAAGCAGACCCCGTTAATGCGGCAATGACACTCACCGCAATTGCAGCGCCAAGCAGCTCATTACCAGGGATAGAGGTCATTAAAGCCACAGCCTCTTGAAACGCTGGCGTGCCTTTTGCGACGGCACCAAAGCCGACGACCGCAGCTGTATTGCCAATAGCCACCAATGCCCCTGTTGTGCCGAGATTAATGGCCTGAGATAAACTTTTAAAGTACTTAAAATTAATGATAAAAATAGATATGACGCCACCGAGCAAGGCAACAATTAACGCACTTTGCTGAAGCTGTTCATGTAATAGGAATGACAAACTCAGCACCACGAGTAACGGCAACAGGCCTGTAATTGGGTGGGGTAAATGCCGTTTATCCTCGATAGGGTCGCCCACTCTCGCTTCAAATGACTCGCCATTATCGATGGCCTTTTTAATCATTTTAACAAGGAAAAAGTAGCCCAAAACAGCCATAAATACGGCGACAATCAAGCTTTCTTGCCACGCCGCATAAGGAGAGGTACCCAAGTATTTTATCGGGATCCAGTTTTGTATTTCAGGGGAGCCCGCCGAGGTCATGGTAAATGTCACAGAACCAAAAGCCAGTACCGCAGGGATAAAACGCCGAGGCAGATTTGCATCCTTAAATAAACTCAGCGCCATTGGATAAACGGAAAATGCCACAATAAAGACACTCACCCCACCATAAGTCAGTAAAGCGCAGGCCAATACAATGGCAAATACAGCATGTTTCATCCCTATTTTGTCGGTAATGTATCGCGCTATGGCATCGGCAGCGCCCGTATCTTCCATAAATTTACCAAACAATGACCCCAACAAAAACATAAAGAACCAAGCTTGGATAAAGCCACTGAATCCGGACATATAAATTGAAACAAAGTTACTGTCATTGATGCCATTAAATATCGCAATATCGCTGCTAAGTGCGACCAATAATGCACATAATGGCGCAGCAATAAATAGATTCATACCCCGTAAAGTCAGCCAAATCAATGCTGCCAATGCACCGATCAACCCCAATGTACTGACCATTTAACCACCTCTTTTGTTATTTTTATGTAACTGTTATACGCCGAAAAGATCAGGAAATAAAGTGCCTTAGCGCACTCAAAAATAGGGGCTAAGCAATGCCTCAGTTTACCTATGGAGTAAACACCATTAAATTAAATGAGAATTATTTGCAAATAAGTATTGACACTGAATCAAATGTTATTGATAATCAATCTCAACAAAGTAAGTGACGGTTTATTTTGTTGAAGTACTCTAATTTTGTTTCTCGACCCTGAAACACGTTGAGCGAACGTTACACGCTAGGTAATAACGTGTTGTTTTACGCCCCTAAAACAACTTGTAAAAGCCGACTATTTTACTTGCTACATTGCTCATATCAGTGACGGTAGATATGAACACAAAAGCCCGCTCGACCCGCGGGCTTTTCTATTTCTACTGCCCGCCAGTTGCTCACTTATCAAGTTGAAGATTGTCAAAAAGTCTAAACACATTCACACTTACAAATTACGCCCGCATGCAAATGAGAATTATTTTCAAAAAAGTATTGACATAGATCAAAACACAATTGATAATCAATCTCAACAAGTCGAGTAGACGGCTCAACTTGTTAAGTACGCTAAATTGTTTCAAGACCCTGAAACACGTGATGCACACGTAAAAATGCAAGGTTGCATGTGCTTTATCTTAACGCCCCTTAAATAAAGCACACTCAACCCACTTACTATTTTACTTGCTACATTGCTCATATCGGTGACGGTAGATATGATCAAAAAAGGCCCGCAATTGCGGGCTTTTTTATTGCTTTAATCCCACCCTAGCTATTCAAATTTTGAACCGTATTCCGAAAAAATGTCACCTGTGTAACCTGAGCCTATAAGCTCGAAATATTGGTGACATAAATGCGTGTAAATTCTCTTAACACTCTCCACTAAAACTAAATGAGAATTATTTTCAAATAAGTGTTGACACCAATCTAAATCTAACTGATAATCAATCTCAACAAAGACGGATTAACTCACTTTGTTGACGTACTCAGATTTTGTTTCTCGACCCAGAAACACGTGTGGCGCACGCAAACAGCTTCTGGTTGTCAGTGATGAACATTAACGCCCCTTAACGCGATTCACTAACAACCAACTTACTATTTTACTTGCTACATTGCTCATATCGGTGACGGTAGATATGAACCTAAAAGGCCCTTACAGGGCCTTTTTTATTGCCTCCAAAACATTGCGCCTCAGACATTAATTGTAATCTCGTGTAATAGTCTGCTCCTATCCCTACTGATAAAATTTTGTACCTGTTTACTCTAAGCTCACCGTGCAATGACAAAAACACGTTACCGCTACAACTTCATCTTAACGGTACTTCTTTTAACCGGCTTCATTTTTACCAGTTGGTTTAGCTTAATCATTGCTAAGCAATCTTTATTTCGCGGCATTGAAAATGACGCACTGCCACTAACTAGCCACTTAATTCATACTGATCTGCAAAAGCAGCTCCAAGCGCCTATCATTATTTCTTCTCAGATGGCCAATAATACGTTTTTACATCATTGGCTGACTGCTCCACAAAAAGACACAACATTCTTATTTGAATATCTAAGACAGACACGCAGAGATTTTGATGCGGTAACCAGTTTTCTCGCTACCAGTCATGATAAAACCTATTATCGCTATGATGGCAGTACCACCACGCTGAGCCATCAGGACACTTGGTACCAAGACACCATGGACAACGACGCGCTTTATACGCTCAATGTGGACTTGGACCCAAGAGATGATCATCAAGCGACCATCTTTGTAAATCATAAAATAATCGTAAACAATCAAGTGCAAGGAGTCACCGGCGTAGGCATTAAACTGGCTCATTTGAAACGCCTTATTGATAAGTACCAACATACTTACGACCGTAAAGTCTACTTTATTGATCATAAAGGTCGCTTGTTGTTTTATAACGATTCTACGTTTGCGGACTACTCATTGAGTGACAAATTTGGTCATCACGGCACGAGATTACTTGACAACCAAACCTATAAATTACGCTTAGAACAAGACGATAAAACACTATTTATCAACTCTCGCTATTTAGACCACTTTGGTTGGTACCTCATTGTTGAGCAATCGCTTGCTCAAGATAACTCGATATCAGAAAGCCTGTACATTAATTTGCTAATGGGTGTTGTGATCACTGGCGTCATCTTATTTAGCGCTCAGCTCACCTTTAACCACTATCAAAAGCGACTCGAAAAGATGGCGACATTTGATAAACTAACGAATACCTACAATCGACAAGCATTTGAGCCAAGGTTGCAATCTGAGCTACAAAAAGCACGCAACCAATTCAAGCCACTGGTTATGATGATGCTAGATATAGACCACTTTAAACAAGTCAATGACAAACACGGCCATCTAGTCGGTGATAAAGTACTCAAGCATGTTGCACATATTTGCAAATCAGTCGTCAAAAATCACGGTTCAGTATGTCGCTGGGGTGGTGAAGAGTTTGTGATTTTGCTTCCCAAAACAGAGCTCAATCAAGGTCATGAACTGGCAGAGCAGATCCACCAAGCGCTCAATGCCAGTAAGTGTGAAGTCAAAGTCACAGCCAGTATTGGTATTGCACAATATCATATTGATGAATCTGAGGATGGATTGTTGAAGCGCACAGACGCTGCTTTGTACAGCGCCAAAAGCACTGGGCGCAATCGCTCAGTGCTTGCAAAAGCCGCTTAATGAATTAGCGACGATTCTTTCGTGCGCGAGCACGGCGTTGACGTTTTTCTTCTTCGCGGGCAGCCTTTTTCGCTTCTGCGGCAGCACGGATCTCGGCAACCATCTGCTCTTCTTCTTCACGCATTTGCGGTGTTTCCATCGTCACATGACCAAGCACCGCATCGCGTAACTCGTTGATGAGGATCTCTGACATTTTATGGGTATCAACCTGATTACCACCGCGAATACAGCCTCGTTTGCGCCCAGCCATTTCAATAAATGTCCAATCACAATCTGGCAACTCATCAATTTTATAACGACTTTTCAGTAGCTCAGGGTAAGCCTTCAACAAATATTCAGCGGTATAACTCGCCACTTCTTCATAGTTAATGGCTGTATCCCGGATAGCCCCCGTCGCGGCTAGACGGTAGCCCGAGTTTTCATTTTCCACTTTTGGCCACAACATACCCGGTGTGTCATACAGCATGATCCCGTCTTCTAAACGAATGCGTTGCTGCGCCTTGGTCACCGCTGGCTCATTGCCTGTCTTAGCGACAATGCGGCCAGCCAGTATATTGATAAGTGTTGATTTGCCAACATTTGGAATGCCCATGATCATGGCTTTTAACTGCTTATCTTGCCCTACTTTGTGCGGCGCTAACTTTTTACACAGCGCATTAATGCGATGTACTTCAGCCGCTTTATCATGACCAAATGATAAGGTTTTTACCCCATCCTCTTGCTCAAAATACGCCATCCAAGCTTTGGTCATCTCGGGATCTGCTAAGTCCGCTTTGTTTAAGATTTTGATGACCGGCTTGTCACCGCGTAATTGCGCGACCATTGGGTTTTCACTGCTATACGGAATACGCGCATCAAGTACTTCAATAATGACATCCATCTGCGGCATGATCTCTTTGATCTCATTGCGCGCCTTATTCATATGTCCAGGAAACCATTGGATGGCCATAAAAATCTCTCCAAAACTAAAATCTGTGACTATTTTAACGTAAAACGCACCAGATAGATAAATCTTGATATACTGGGCCTTTAAAAACTCTCAGCATAATAACATGGCCCTAAAATCTACAATTCTAAAAGCACATCTCAATATCAGTGATATGGATAGGCATGTCTATACCGATAAGTCACTCACTTTGGCGCAGCACCCATCAGAGAATGAACAGCGATTGATGGTACGTCTACTTGCTTATATCTTGCAATACACTGAAGAGCTGAGCTTTACTAAAGGGCTATGTGTGGATGATGAGCCCGCTGCGTGGCAAAAAAACCTGACCGATGACATTGAGCTGTGGGTTGATGTTGGTTTACCGGATGAAAAGCGCCTGAAAAAAGCCGCAGTGCGTTCACAACAAGTGGTTTTGTACACGTATGGTGAAAACACCCAAGAGATTTGGTGGAAAAAGAATCAATCTGCTGCCAATCAATATGATAATTTAAGCGTTTACAGCCTACCTTATTCGGCCACTTCACAAATGGTGGAGCTATTTGCACGTTCAATGGATTTGACAGCGACCATCCAAGATGGCGAAATATGGCTCAGTGACTCACAGCACAGTGTGCAAATTGTGCCAACCCAGCTTAAATAAGGAAGCGTATGAATATAAAGCGGATTGTCGTCCTTCACGGACTATATATGTCAGGGTTTGTGATGCAGCCGCTTTGTACTCGGTTAGAAAAAACCGGCTGTGAAATCCTCAATTTAAGCTACAACACCTTGGCCCCCGACAGACAATCTATCTTCAAACAAATAGATGCATTTATCGCGGATAAACCAACTGCATTTGTGTGTCATTCTATGGGGGGGTTGGTCGCCAGAGATTATCTCACCCACGCCTCAGCACAGAGCCAGTATGTTGAAAAAGTCATTACTCTTGGTACACCACACAAAGGCAGTGCCATCGCAAAACATATGCATGAGAAAGGGTTTGATCGCTTATTAAAAAATAGTGTGGAATATTTACTGAGCGAGACCAATACATGGCCTTTTAATGCACGTTTATATAGCATTGCAGGCGACTTACCGATTGGGTTGATGCCATTATTGCAAAAAGGCAGCCGCTCAGACGGCACAGTGTTGCTCGATGAGACAAAACTAAAGGGCATGGCCGAGCATAAAGTGTTTCACCGCAGCCATACCACCTTAATTTATTCGCGTAGCGTGATGGACTACATCATTGACGTGATCAGTCGCGATAAGTAGATTATTTATCTGCCTTTTGCGCGACTTTATATGCGACCAAAGCAATGATCCCGGTTATTAAAGGCACTGGTGCCGCCAGATACCCAAAACTGTCCGAATTTGCATAGCTAGCTCCCGCTAAATGTCCCACTAGCCCGACCACAAAAGCCACCAGCGCAATGACAACAACGGTAATTTCACCTTTATGCTGTGATTCTGTTTTACCTTTCATAGAGCTCTCCTTAAAAATGAGCGCCCTAGAAATGGCCTAAAAAAATAAAACAGGGCGCTTTGCCTTTTTATTATGGCCTTGTTGGCGGTATAAAAATTGACCTAAATCAAGCTGAAAAACCGCTTTATACATACACCTATTCACATTTGCGATGGATCAACAAAGCGCTGACTTTTTAGTCAAAGTGGCAAGCTTTAAGCAAGTACTAACAACTTTTTCGATGGCTATAATCGCTTTTAGTCGTTGGCCTTTCCCGCCTCCATCCGCCACACTGTACAACATACAAAGTCACACAGTGACAAGCATTTAAACACGCCGCATCTACTGCGGAAAAACATCATAAGGTAGCGAACAATGACAAATAGCATAGGGTTAGACAAACAGAAAAGTGAGCAACTGGTTGCAGCATTAAACGTACTTTTAAGTAGCTACCAGATCCAATATATGAATGCGCGCAGCTTCCACTGGAACATCAAAGGTAGAGAGTTTTTTGAACTACACGTTAAATTTGAAGAAATCTACAATCAGCTATTGCTCAAAGTGGACGAGTTAGCAGAGCGTATCTTAACCATTGAAGGCATTCCTCTACACGCCTTTAGTGATTACCTAAACGCCAGTGAAATTGCCGAAGCGAAAGATATTCAAAATGGTCCTGAGGCAGTCGCTACACTGCTTGCTGGCTTCACTCAGCTGATCAAGTCGCAACGTACCATATTGGCACAAGCTGCCGATGCCGAGGACGAAGGCACTGCGTCTTTAATGGGGGATTACATCACCGAGCAAGAAAAGTTAGTCTGGATGCTCAAGGCTTATTTAGGTTAAACCAACCAAGGAGCTGCTCCTCGGTAGCTCGGATGTTGGCTGAGATACGCTGCCACATCAAGGTACAACTGTACCTTGATGTCACTGCCTGTCCATAACTCACAAATGAATTTACGGGTTAAGGCATCAATACCAATGTAATCAATTTCACGGTAACCACGCTGCTCCATGTCTTTACAATATGCTTTGAGTGCTGCAATGCTATCTGCAGTGGTCATTTCAAATTCACTGAGATTAACCACTGCACAGCGCAATTGGCCAGGCTGATAGTCTTGCCAACGCTTACGCGCTTCTTGCACCAATGCAGTGACGCCCTCACTATTAAATGCACCCACTAAGTTTACAAAAACGGTTGGTGGCGCGATGTCTATTTGCCACTGTCCGCGCACTGAAAACATACCGCTCTCCTAAAATCAAATGAGCGATGTAAATCGCCCAGTCAGTTAGTCAGCCTGTTGTGGTAACACAGAGATAAAAAAGGCCATCTCCAGCGCTTTTTCATGTAAGCTCTTAAATCTGCCTGACGCACCACCGTGTCCAGAATCCATGTCGGTTTTAAACATTAGCACATTGTCGTCAGTTTTAAGTGCTCTGAGCTTAGCAACCCACTTCATCGGCTCCCAATATTGTACTTGTGAGTCATGTAAACCTGTGGTCACCAATGTATTAGGATAGCCCTTAGCCGCTAAATTGTCATAAGGCGAATAGGACAAAATGCTCTCATAATCAGCCAAATGATTTGGATTACCCCACTCATCATACTCATTGGTTGTTAAAGGAATAGATTCATCCAACATCGTGGTCAGCACATCTAAAAATGGCACATGACACCCAATGCCTAAATACAGCTCAGGCGCTTGGTTCATCACAGCCCCCATTAAGAGACCACCCGCACTACCACCGGATGCAAAGATTTTATCCGCCGCGCCGTATTGTTGATCGACTAATGCACGGGTCACATCTACAAAGTCGTTGAAACTATTCTCTTTATGGGCTTTCTTACCGTTTTCGTACCAGTGACGGCCCAGCATCTCCGAACCCCGAATATGCGCGATAACATAAACAAACCCTCTGTCCAACAAGCTCAAGGTCGAGCTGGAAAAAGTGGGATCAACCGTATAACCATAAGCCCCATAGCCATATTGCAATAACGGATTGGTCCCATCTTTATTGAATAATGACTTTCGATAAACAACAGAGACAGGGACTTTCTCGCCATCACGAGCAGTGATGTGTAAGCGCTCAGAAGCATAGTCTTGAGGCTGGAAATCCCCCAGTACTTTAACTTGCTTTTTCAATGTTTTTTGGCCGGTAGCCAAATCACATTCGTAGACACTACTTGGTGTTGTCAAACTTGAATAGGTAATGCGTACAGAGGTTGATTCTGGCTCTGGGTTATAGCCAACCCCTGCAAAATAACATGCATCATCAAAGCCTAGCTGGTAACTTTCACCTGCATAATCATGAATGACAAAACGAATTTGTCCCATTTCACGCTCTGTGATCACAAAGTGCGAGTCAAACAACTCAAGTCCTTCTAGCAAAACATGTTCACGGTGCGCGATGATCTCTTCCCACTGGCTAGGGTCATTAACAACATCTAATCCAGCTCGCACCATGCGAAAGTTTTTAGCATCACTATTAGTTAATAAATAATAATACTCGCCAAACTTATCAAGACCATATTCATGCCCTTCTTGACGCGCTAATAAACGCTTAAAATCGCCCATAGGCTGATCCGCATCTAAACAAAGTACATCACTTGTCTCAGTCGCAGATAAATAAATGTAGATCTGGCTTTCATCTCGGCTTTTACCAAGACCCATATAATATTGGCGATCCTGCTCTTCATATACCAAGACATCGTCACTTTGCGATGTACCAAGCACATGTCGGTATACTTGGAATCCTAGCAAGGTTTGCAAATCTTTTTTAACATAAAAGACGGTGCGATTATCGTTCGCCCAAACCACTTCACCTTCGGTTTCAACCAAACAATCCTCGAGCATTTGGCCGGTATTCAAATCTTTAAACTTGATCGTGTAAATACGACGACCATCTGTATCCTCACTGTATGCAAGGAGGTTATCATCTGGACTGACGGCTAAATCCGCTAGCTCATAAAACTCAAATGCTTTGGCTAACTCATTCACGTCCAACAACAGCTGTTTATCATCCATTGCTTCATTCAATGCACGATAATGACGACCATATTCTTCATCACCGCTGACCTCATTGGTATACCAATAGCGACCATCTTTAACTGGTACTGAAGAGTCATCTTTGACAATACGCCCTTTCATTTCTTCAAATAACGTTTCCTGCAGCGCTTTATGTGGTTGCATAAGTGCTTCACAGTAATCATTTTCTGCTTTTAAATGGGCTAATACTTCGTCATTTTGACGCTTATCATCACGCATCCAGTAATAGTTATCTGTCCTTTGATGCCCATGTATTTCCATCACATGAGGTACTTTTTTTGCCACTGGCGGTGTAAGCGCTTTGGTCATATAGTTGTTCCTGATTTGTTATTGTTCATCCAGTCTAACATAGCTCTAGGTGAGGTACAGCTTTGTGCCATTACTTGCGCAGGTAGATAACCATGGCATCGCACACACACGTTATTTCGATGAATTTTTAAGATTGATACAGAATAAGACGAACTTGCAAAGTGTTACTTTATAACTTTAAGAGTCAAAACGGAATAGGCGCTAAGCTTGCGCAACAAAAACAAAAAAGCCCAGCACAGGGCTGGGCATTTAATCATTAGCAAGTCAGTCTCAAAGCTCACTGATTAAAGTAGCAAGTTAACCGTTTTACCTTCCAATCACCTGAGCCTGTATAAGTTGGTATACATTTAAATTCAAGCGCGTTCATGTAATCTTCTACACTGCGCTCCCTGTGGCGATATTCAGGGTTATTTCCACCCACGCCCGACCCATCACCGATCGGGATTGAGACAAGTATTTTGCCTTCCATAAGCTCTTCAAAAACCACATCTGGTTGAGAGTCACAACCATATTTCGCAACTTTGCACACGGCCAAAGGTCTTCTTTTTCCATCAATTAGTGCTGTAAAAACCATATACATACTTAGGCTATTATTTTTCGTTGCACTTTTGCCTTTTAAATAATCAGCAACGACGCCCACTACCGTTGAACCCGCTTCAGTCATCATAGAATTGGCAAATATTTCGCCTTTAGTCGGTGTATTAATAGTCTGTCTTTGCAGTCTATAACCACTTCTAAGCACATTTTCACTCACTGTGCTTTGTTCGGTAAAAGGCTCAATCACGTGTGAAATACAATCTGCACCTGGCGCAATACAAGAGTCAAGTGGCACATAAACATACTTATAAAAGCGACCGTACTTTAGCGCCGTCACAAAGTCATCCATCATATTTGCTTGAATTGAATCCGATGCACAACGTGTGTAATTTTGACCACAAACAGCTGAAAATACGACACGATGAACTTCTGAATGAGTTGTTTAACTTTGAAAATTAACCATGACTTCAACGCCTTGTGAGTCGAAGTATATCGCTTTTGAATCAATTGCGTGTGCATTGCCGATGAAGCATACAAAGACCTTCATGACCATGTAAAATTTAAATAATATCGATTTCAAGATTATCTCCTTATCAATAGAAATCCCCAAAATATTACCACAAGAAAACACAAGGCGAATCTTTTTCAACCAAAATGGGAACAAAATTCACACACAAACAAAAAGCCCAGCACAAGGCTGGGCTTTAATAGGTGATACAAATTTAGACAACTGACTGGTGAGAGTCTTTCTTGAAACTTTTTCTCAACTTACCAAGTTTCGGGAAAGTTTGTTGAATATCCACCAGAATAATGTACAAACAAGGCACAAGTATCAAGGTGATCAAGGTTGCAAACAATACCGCAAAACCAAGTGAAATCGCCATTGGGATAACAAATTTAGCTTGTAAGCTGGTCTCAAAGATAATCGGGGTGACACCCGCAAACGTCGTAATCGATGTCAATGTAATTGCTCTAAAGCGTGCGCAGCCCGCTTCGATTACCGCATCTTTGAGCCTAACCCCTTCTTTACGTACTTGGTTGACATAATCGGTCATCACCAAAGAGTCATTGATAACGACGCCAGCTGCGGCAATTAAACCAAAGGTCGACATCATGCTCATGTCTAAGCCATTTAACCAGTGCCCCCACACAGCACCTATCAAGCTAAATGGGATAACAGACATAATAATCAGCGGCTGTGAATAACTTTTCAGTGGCACTGCCAGCAAGATGTACACAATCATCATACCCGCAGCAAAGAACATGATCTGTTCATTGGCTTGCGCTTGCGTTTCTTCAATCGAGCCCCCAAGCTCAGTTTTCACGTCTGGGAACTGCTCAAACAACTTAGGCAGCAGGTTTTCTTTAATGTTGTCTACAACAGCTGAGGGTTCAATTACCTGCTCATCAATGCTGCCATACACATAGACAGTACGGTAGCCACCTTCACGACGGATATAACTCACACCAGGCTTCTCTGTAAACTCCACCACATCACCCAGTACCACTTCACGACCATCCGGTGTTTTGATCAGTGCATATTTCAGCGACGCCACCGCTTCTCTATCCAGTTTTGGATAACGCACCATCACACGTATTTCCTCACCATCACGGATCAGACGCTGCGCCTCACCACCATAGAAACTATCACCGATTTGATTCGCCACATCAGCCAAGTTCAAGCCTAAGTCGTAAGCAACCGGCTTCAGCGACAGCTGCACTTCTTTACTCGGCGGGTCTATGGTTGAACTGATATCAAACAAGCCTTTTTCTTGTTGTAACATAGAAATAAAATGTCTACCCGCAGCATTGAGCGTATCAATATCTGGTCCATAAATCAGATAGCCAAACTCACCATCGCCATTGCCTGGGTCATTGACATCATCAATGACAAGTAACGATTTAACACCGGGAATTGTTGGCATGGCTTCACGCCAACGACGGGACAATTCAAAAGCATCAAATGGACGTATATCTTCATCAACCAGCACGGCGAGCACATTACCTTCACTGCGGCCTTCATTCCATACCAAGATGTCTTTTACCATCTTTTGACCATGCTCGCGCTCAATGTCTTTATCCACGCTCAGCATCATACTTTCGATTTGCTGCAGTGCCGCCATCGTTTGCTCATCAGACACATTATCATTGAGCATGACTTTCACTTGAGGGAAGTCATGTGGCACTTTCGGTAACGGGATAAAACGCACTTGATTCGAGGTGATCAAAGACATACTGACAAGGAATATGGCAATAAAACCAAAGAATACCGCCCAGCGCCATTCCACCGCTTTTTCAACAAAATTACGATAAGGTCCATTCACAAATGCAAAGAAGTGCTTGTTAAACTTAGCACGTCGGCTGTTTTCACGCAGCGGCTTAAATTTAGTATGGCCTATGTGTGCCGGTAATATCCATTTTGACTCAATTAAGCTGAATATCAAACACAGTATCACCACGATGGAAATCGATTTGAAGAAAGCACCTTGCGGCCCACTGGACATGATCATCGGGGCAAATACCGCCATGGTTGTCAACACGCCAAACGTGGCGGGAGTCGCAACGCGTTTAGCACCACGCACAACACTGTCAACACTTGGACCACTGCGTTCAACTTCTGTGTAGGCAGCCTCCCCTATGACGATGGCATCATCAACCACAATCCCCAGTACCATAATGAATGCGAATAAGGACACAATGTTAATGCTCACACCAAATGCTGGCATCAGCATAATGGCGCCTAGGAAACATACAGGTAAACCAACCATCACCCATAGAGCCAGCTTAAAGCGCAAGAAAATAGACAACATGATGGCCACTAACAGCGCACCTTGCAGCATGTTCTTTTTCATCATTTCAAGACGTGCATCGAGGTAGTAAGTCATGTCAACGATAGGTGTAAGTGATACGCCTGCCGGCAGTGTTTTGTTCTTTTCCTCAATATAGGCGTGGACGGTTTTAGCAACAGGGATCATGTTTTGGTCTTTGGTTGCTTTTACTGATAAAAACGCTGCATTGATGCCGTTTTGTTTAAAGTAAAACTCCCCCTCAACAAACTCATCTTTGATCACCGCAATATCTTGTAAATACACCTTCGCGCCGTTATCACCCACTTTTACTGGAATACGCTTAAATTCATCGCCACGATATTTTTGATTTTCAACACGTACTGAAATAATACCGGCATCCGTACGAACTTCACCAGCAGACATATTCGCTGAATAACGACGAATTGCATTGCTCACATCATTAATTGTAAGACCATATCGACGTAACGTGTCAGGGTCAATTTCAATGGCAATTTCATACGCTGGTGTACTGCGCTCAACCAGCGATACATTGGAAAGCTGTAACAGTTCATCTTCAACTTCTTTGGCTAGCGGTTTAAGATCCTTTAATGGAATATCCGCCGCCAACGCCATTTGGATCACGTCTTGGCGAAATTCGACTTGCTGAACTCGAATAGGCTCCATGGCCGCTGGAAAGGTTGCAATCCCATCGACTCGTGTTCGTACCTTTTCAACCACCTCACTTAAATCGGCACTGGTGTCTATTTCTAGCTGCACACTGCCGCTACCGCGCCGTGCTCGATAAACCCCTTTGTCGATTTCTGTTACATCCTTCAAAGACTCTTCTATCTTTATAAGGATGCTTTCTTCGATCTCCTGCGGCGAGGCACCGGGATAACTTGCATTAATGCTGACAAAGTTTAGCTCTATACTGGGAAACATTTGTCGCTGAATCGTTAAATAGCTCACAACGCCCATGATTAAGATAAATATCATCATCAAGTTTGCAGCGACGGGGTTATTCGCAAAATAGGCAATTAGCCCTTTTTGGGAAGTTCTTATTTGCTCACTCATAGTTCATTCCCTGCTGTTACAGCTTTTCCACGTTGTCAGACTCTGTATCCGTTTCTTTCGAGCCTGCAACTTTAACAGCCATACCACGCTGAGGATATTCAGGTAGTGTCACAACGACTTTGTCATTGTTAGACAGCCCTTCGCCCACTAAGTAATACGTCCCTTCTTCACGGATCACTTGCACAGGACGCGGCTCTAATTGTGCTTCTTCATTCAATAACCAAACAGTTTGGTTATTCACTAATTCTTGTGGAAGACGATAGATTTGACGTAACGTCTTACCCTTAAACTGAACCTGTACGTAAGTACCAAATTTCACTTTCGGCTTACTGCTCGTCAAGCCGTATGGATCTTCAATACGCACCACTAAACTGCTCATACGTGTTTGCTGATCAACGACACCAAGATCGCGGTGAATATAGGCTTCACGAGTAAAGCCGTTAACCCCTTTTTGCGTCAAGGTCGCTTTCACACCCGACACTTGCTCAGGTAAAAAGATTGAGTCAAACCCCGCAATCGGGATCACCACTTCAGCTTGTTCAATGTTGTTTAATTGCGCCACCGGACTACCCGTGCTCACAAATTGACCCAAGCCCACGTCTCTCGATACGATTAACGCATTAAAAGGAGCAACGACATCACAATTATCTAAGTCACGCTGCGCTCTTTTTAAAGCCGCTTTTGCTGATTTAACTGCAGCGTGTGCACTCATCAGCTGAGGTTTTCGCAAGAATAAATCGGTGTGTTTTTTGTTAGGAAAGCGCTTTGCTTCGTCCGCAGCGACATCTGCCAGCGCTTGTTCTTCAATTAGCTTGGCCTGCGCACTTGATAGTGACGCTTCAGCCTGCAATACCGCCGCTTCATAGTTGTCTTTTTCAATGCGTAGTAACACGTCTCCTTTACTCACCACCCCACCAGTAACAAACTTAGGGTGCCAGTATTCAATTTCACCAGAAACTTGCACCGATAGCATCGTTTGATCAAGTGGTCTCACCTCACCATAGCTATTGATTACCACCTGATGATCTTGCGCTTCAAGCGCTTCGACTTCTACAATGGGACGCGTGTCTACGACATCAGAATCATCATCGTTTTTGGCTACGGCATTTATGCCCATAAACCCAATGATACCTATGCCCAACGCGGCGAAGGGCAATATCCATTTCAGTATTCTTGCTTGCATGACTGTACCTATTGATAATTTCCTAGCGCTATAGTAACAAGATTTACCCTCCCAAGGGTGTGACATTTGTAAGAATCTGTTACAACCTCTCAATATTTTTTCAACTGCCCTCTAAGATGATAAAAATCTATAGTAAACAAGGTAATAAATACGATAAAAGCCGAAAAAACAAAACTGTAAAACAAAGCCGACGTCACCATAGGCAATATGCTCGCCAGTCCAAGCGTTACACATGTTGCAATCAATAACGCGATGAGAAAATGTACCAAACGTGCGCGCATTTGCTCTAATATTAACTGCCAACGTGTTGCACCGACTTGCTGTTTTATCAACAATACTGGTTGCTGAATGAAGGCCAAATTGGCCAATAAACCATAGAGTCCAACCAGCACTTGTAAGATCATTAAAAAGCTTAGTCCAATTCCACTGTAAAAGCTCAGTACGGCCGATTGGTTAAGATTGGACAAATGGCGCGCCAAGTCATGAACCTCTCTAATACTTTGTGTATTCACACGCTGCTGCAGTGCCTGTGTCAACTCATACTTCGTCATAGATTGATTTGGCATGAACTTAACCACCATGTTCCCCTCAAAAAAATCATGTGGATAATATACAGTTGCAGGTGCGCCATGAGTATAACTGTAGATGTCTTCTACAATGCCCAGCAACTTCATTGGCTGCTCACCACGACCATATAAGTTATTCCCAATATCATTGGCATTCACGCCTAATAGCTTGGCAGCTGCCTGATTAATGATGACCGATTGACGTGTGTCAGTTTCTATATGAGTAAAAGCTTTACCCGCCACAAACTGTAACCCGAGTAATGAAAAATATCCCTCTCCGACTAGCTGTGAATGCATTGTCACCTGTTTTCTTATATCGGGGTATTTACTGATTTGTGCCAAGTAGCTTGTATCTAACGGATTGAGACTGGTGAGCGCAACTGCCGATATTTTAGGATGCGCTAATAAAGCTTGTACATTTGATAAATACATCTGTTTACGTGCCGCAACGGCCGCTTCGTTCCTGTCCCATGACATCTGATGGCGCACAATAAACATGGTATCTTGTGGCTCAATACCTGAGGAGGTGGTTATCTTAGAACCAAAGTAATTGGCTGACCATATACCAATACACAGCACAACCAGTCCAATACAAAGCTGCGTCACCAACGTCCCAACACTCAGCCAGTGCGGAAGTTGCTTAGCCTGACCTTTACCTGCCGCCTGTAAACTTTGATATAAACTATCAAAAGATAATTGTTTAAAGCCAAAGCCAGCAAAACACCATGCCAGTAACAGTGAGAACCCCATCACTAATGCATAATGGAAAGCATTCAATTGCAACCAATCGATATGCGCAATGGATTTTTGACCGAAATGCGCAATCGCCAGTACGCCAATCTCGGCAAGGGCGATGGCACATATTGCGGCCACTGAGAATATCACCCCCAACTGCCAATAGTGTGCAGTGCGCAATGTCGCCAACGGTGCTCCAAGCGTGGCTTTAAGAACTAACTGTGCGTGCTGTGTTTTAATCTCTAGCAAATAAAACATCAATAAATTAATCAAGGTAATACATAGAAATGCCACAGCACACAGCAACAGCCAAATACTTGATGCTTGCAACCTACCTTTGAGCTTCTGCTCTAAGGGAATATAGTCAAAGCGCAACTGGTTATTCACGGCATTACCATTAGCAACTAACCCAGCACGAAACTCAGTATTCAAATGTCCTGTGATATCAGCCGTCACAGCCGGACGGTTCAATTGCTCGACAGTACGACCAACCACAAAAGTGTTGTAGCGCACCGAAATATGCTCAAGTGCCATTGCTTGACCATCGATGACATGATTAAAAGCAACATAAACATCAGTGTCGCGATTTGGTAAATATAACTGGGGCTCTGTTTTCGAGCATGCGACAACCCCAACCACTTGAAAAGTTTGTTGGTCCAATTGCAAACTGTACACTGAGTTGCCACTTTGCCTGAGCACTTGTGGCATATGACGCTTCGCAAAGCACTCGCTGATAACCGCCTCGTGACGGACTGTACCATCTGACTGAGGCGCCTCAAAGTAACGGCCTTGTATGAGAGATTGCCCGAATAAAGTGAAGAACTCAGGCTTCGTATACGTTACGTTGAGCTTAGGTTGTCTCACATGATCCCTATACAGTGCGTCACCATAATAAACGGGGGCAGCCAGAGATAAAGCTGAGTCATGCGTCGCAATGTACTGGGCCGCGACATTTGATAGCGCATTATCCATCACACGATTTCCTGTATGATCAACCATGCTGCCACGTAACCACACGAGTTGTTCATCATTGGCATAGGGCAAAGGTGCATAGGCATGCCACACAAGCACACTCACGATTGCACCACCAGCCAAAGCACAGGCCAATAATCCTACAAATATGACGGTAAATCTTACTTTACTCAATAACTCAACAATAGCACTGATGTTTTCCTTCCACATCATCATAATCACCTAATTAGATCCACGGTTATAAAGGCCCATAAAGAGAAGTTGGCGTAGATGATGGCCTATTTATCATTGTGAGTAATTCACCATCGAATAACTGCACACGACGCGACGCCATATCTGCATAACGCGGGTCGTGGGTCACCATACATATCGTTGTGCCTTGTTGGTGTAGGTCATTGATCAACCTCATAACAGCATCGCCGCTTTTAGAGTCCAAGTTGCCAGTCGCTTCATCCACAAGCAAAATGCTTGGCTGAGTAACCAGAGCTCTGGCAATGGCAACCCGTTGCTGCTGTCCACCCGATAACTGACTCGGATGATGCTCACTACGATGGGACAAGCCCACTTGCTCTAAACATAACTGCACCCGATGCCGAGCCTCTTTGACTGTTACCTTAGGAGTGCGATAACGCAGTGGCAAAGCGACATTGTCATAAACAGACAGTGAATCAACCAAATTAAAAGACTGAAAAATAAAACCTATATGCATATTTCTCAGCTTAGCGGCTTGATCAAACGTTAAATTGTCTACTTGCTGGCCTGCTAATAAATAACGCCCCGATGTGGCAGGCTCCAATAATCCCATCAGAGATAATAATGTAGATTTACCACACCCTGACGGGCCGGATATAGAGACAAACTCACCTTGCTCTATTGTCATTGAAATATTTCTTAATGCATGCGTTTGAAAATCAGCCGTGGTGAACACTTTACCAACCTCTTGCATTTCAATAATGTTCTGCATGTTTGCTCCTAATGAATAACCACAACCTGTTTGTTTCGTGCATAATCGCTAAGGTCAGAAATAACCACCGCGTCACCTGCTTTTAAGCCTCTTATTATCTCGCTATATTGACCACTTTGACGACCTAATTGCACAGGCACCCGCTCAGTCTGGCCATTGTTATCAACTCGATACAAAAAGAGAGTCTGTTCGCCAGATCCAGTGAGCGGCGTGCGAACATAATGAGTATTGTCTATGGTATCGGTAATAATTGATGCGGTAACACTCTGCTTTGGCCGTAGATCCATATCACCAAGCGCCGGTAAACTGACTTCTACGTTGACACTATGGTTAATCACAACAGGATCGATACGTATCACTTCCCCCTGCAAAACCTCCTGACCTGCAAATACATTCACGGCTTGCCCAACTTTTACAAGCCCGACTTGTGACTGGCTGACCTGCAGCTGTGCGACTAAAGCTCGTCTATCTCCAATCGTCGCGACATGGGCCCCAGCTAAAATACGTGCGCCTAGCTCAAGAGGGAGTGACTCAAGCACCCCATAATCCGATGCACTCACCTCAAGCTGCTCAATTTTAGTGTGCATCGCATCCAACTCTTGCTCAGTTAAAGTCACACGCTTTTTCATCACAGTCAGCGCACTTTGGTGTAATTGCTGTAACTGGGCAGTGCGGGTTTTTGCATGGTTTATCTGGCCGGTTAAACTTTCCACTTGAGCCTGTGTTTCAAAAAAGGATAACTCAGAAATAATCCCCTGATTAGCCAACTCTTTTTGTGCTTGATGACGAAAAGACAATGTGGCCAATTGACCTTCAAGATCACTGATTATCGAGCGTTCAACCAGTACTTCACGCTGCTGTCTCAAATTTAACTGGAGCAATTCGGCTTGCGCTTCTGCCAAACTTTGTTTGATGCGCTTATATTCCAACTCTAAATCAACATTCTCTAGGCGTAATATTGTCGCTCCGGGTTCAATGGTACTACCAAGCTTGTAATGAATGTCTTTCACAACCCCTGCGCTGACTGATGTAATGATCTGTTGTTGCGCACTGGCTAATGTGCCAAAAGCATCAACTTGGATCGTTAAAGTGCCTTTTTTAACATGTTCAATCATCACTGCATGTCTTTCTAAATACACTGGCTTTTCGGTAATAAAGAACCAATATATCAAAGCTATGCCTGCGATAAATAGCAACATCCATAACCATTTATGACGTTTCGGCCCGAAAGTAGAAGTATTCTGCGGTACGCTTATATCCATGTATGTCTTCTTATCATTAAACTGTCTCTACTGAGATACTCACTGTGTTACTTGTATTGCGAAAAACATACCAGAATAAAAAACACTATTTATCATGTAGTTAAAACAATTACGTCTGTCATATTGACCAGAAACGCACACATACCGTTTCGATTCCGGAATCGACATATGGCTATTTATACTATGATGAAATGCTGACCATAAGACTGGCTCATGGGTAAAAAGTCACAATGATTACACACTGGTCAGTGTCCAGATCTGTTGCTCTAAGCTGATTAATTGAAATTTATAGGCTCAAAGCCATGGACCGCTAGGTATACGCCATAAAAACATAAAAAAGCCATATAAGTCATATCATTAAATAACATGGCAGCGCCCAATTCAGTTTGTATTGGTACACATGAAGCTTGCTAATACAACGCTTGAAAATCTAGTGTGGGTGGCGGGTCATCACAATATAGATACAGTTCTGTTATGCCTATTTATTTGAAATTACAGTAAACCCTAATTGAAAGACCCAAAAATAAACACAATAAAAATATTTAATTATCATTTCCTTTACAATTGCGAATTATAAGATTACCTTGTTTGTTGTTGTTTAAATATTACTCAACACAAACTAACAAGGAACATAAATGAAAACTCGTTATCTATTATCTGCACTAGGACTGGCTTCTGCGAGCTGTTTTGCACAAACAACCGCGCTTACTGAAGCGCAAATGATGCAATACACCAGCAAAGCCAGTATGGCTACGATTGGTAAACGCGCCGAGTTAAACTTGGTGATCCAGCCTCAAGCAATGTCAACAATGACAGCTGACAGTGTCACGCAAACCATCAACCAAACAGTTACTCACCCGAACGCAAGCTACATCAAGCTACACTTTAAAAATATTAATTTAGCTGGCGGTGGTAAATTAGTAGTGCGTTCAGAAGATGGCAGCGAACGCTATGAATACACTGAAAACAACATGCGCGCAGCGACCTTGAGTCAAACCGACGACGGCGTCACCAGCTTCTCTGCCATGTCTATTTCTGCCGAAACGGCAGTGGTAGAGTACACACCTGGCAGCCAAGTAACAACAACTCACAATGCCATCATCGACTACTACGACCATGGCACAGAAAATGAACCACAACTTACACCTGCAACGGACATCGGTATTAGCTCAACCTGCGGCGCAATGGAAAGAAAAGATGTGCAATGCTGGGCTAATAGTCACCCAACAGAGTTTGAACGCAGCCGTCCTGTAGCACGCTTACTTATGAATGGTAGCGGACTATGTACAGGTTGGCGTGTTGGTCCAGATAACCGTATGTTTACTAACAACCATTGTGTTGAGAGTGCATCAGAGCTAAGCAATACGGAAGTGTGGTTTAACTATCAGCATACGTCATGTAATGGTTCAGTCAAAGAGACTGTAGTTAAAGTCACTGGTAAAGATTTCCTCTCCACAGACTATACGCTAGATTATACCTTGTTCACTATCAACGACTTTGCTAAAGCACAGCCATTCGGCTACTTTGGCTTGGATGTTCGTGACGCAACGCAAGGTGAGCGTATCTATATCCCGCAGCACGGCTCAGGCAATCCAAAAGAATTATCTATTGAGTCGGATCGCGACACAGATGGGTTATGTTCAGTCAACAACGCAAACGCCAATGGACGTGGTACTGGTACTGACTTAGGTTACTATTGTGACACCATTGGTGGCTCATCTGGCTCACCAGTACTTGCAGCAGCAACTAACAAAGTGATCGCATTACATCACCTTGGTGGCTGCCACAACAAAGGGGCTAAAGTCAGTCTGATCTGGCCAAAAGTCGCCAGTCACTTCAACAACCAAATTCCTGACGGTGATAACAATAGTGATCCTATGCCAGTCGCTCAGTTCACTGCTGACTGCACAGCATTAAGCTGTACCTTTGATGGCAGCGCGTCAAGTTCACCTAATGGCGCAATTAGCCAATATGAATGGAGCTACGGTGATGCATCGAGCAATGGCTTTGGTGCCAACGTCACGCATGACTATACAGCATATGGCCAGTACACTGTGTCACTAACCGTCACGGATACAACAGGCGCATCAGCTACAACGACTAAACAAGTACAGTTGACAGACCCAAGTACAGATCCAGCCAAATTGATTAATGGCGTTGCAAAAGAAGGGTTAAGTGGCGATAGATTAGCAACTGCATTTTATTATTTAGACTTACCAGCAGGTGCTTCCAATGTACAAGTGAGCATTTCTGGTGGCTCAGGGGACGCTGACTTATATGTCAGAAAAGGCAGCAAACCAACGACGTCTACTTATGACTGTCGCCCATATAGATGGGGTAACAATGAGTCTTGTAACATCACAAGTGGTGCTGGCAAGCACTGGGTTATGCTTCGAGGTTACAGCGCGTACGCAAATGTGAAGCTTGTGGCAACTTATACCGAATAAAATTATATCAAACCAACCAATTACACAAGGCGAGTATCTACTCGCCTTTTTATTTAACACACAGCTTACCAAGGGTGCCATAGCCCCAGCCAGGCGCGCCACTCGGTGTGATGTTGCTCGGCAGATAAACGCGAAATACCAATATCAAAACGCATATTTGAAATCCCTGCGGGGGCATATTTGGCTGCGCTACCTAAGACACGTTGACTAAGTGCAACCTGCCATTTTACACCCCAACTTTTAACAGCCCGTTCGCTATCAAGATTGTGCTGTGCAAAATATAAACGCGGTCTCCCTTCACGCCAACTGGTCGCAAATTCATACCCTAAATAGTGATTGCCGGAGTCAAACCAAAACGGTAGATCAGCAATATGCTGCTGGCTAGCACCTACATCGGTATACAGGCTATTGGTCGCAAACCCGCCTATGCTAAATGTGTGATGCGGTCGATAACGGTTTGTCACATTGAGATAAAACGGCCAGTCCCAAAGTGTTGCTGCCGTATTCAGTGTCATCTCGTGACCTGTATTATCACCCCACACTTTAGCACCATCTAACGCAAGGTTAAGGGCAAATGGCTGCTGATTATGATGAAAAGACACCGTATTTCCTAACCAGTAACTGTATGCTGTATCTTGGTATTGACGATGTTCTATGTAATTGCCGACATAAGGACGCCAGCGCCACTTTTGCCATTGAAATGCCAAGGACATATCCACCGTATTTGACCACAGATCATGCTCACCTTGCACCTCAGATACCACACTCTGTGCTGTTGCATCAAACGTATGCAACTTAAACTGATTGCGCAGTGTCATGTCACCACGTCGATATGCAAAATCAAAATAACCACCTTGCAGCACATCATCAAACAATGATGTACTCACGCCCACTTGCCAACTTTTTTGCTTGAGTACATCAGCACCCGCAATAGCAAAGCTCACCACTTGCGTACTCGCTGAGGCACCTTGTACTGAAAACGCCAATGACCAGTCCTGCGGCGTAGATACATATTGTTGTGCCAACCAAGGTGATGACAAGGCGGGTGTCGGCTCAGTGTTTTTAAACTGCGTTGCAACGACGGAGTGAGGTTTTTTCAAAGTCATTTGTTGTGTTTTAAGCACATCAATATCAGGTAAAGCACTCAATTTTGAACCATAGGGTGTGCTTTCTACAAACCACAACTGCGCATTAAACTCACCGGCGAGCTCCTCAACAACGTGCCCACTTAAACTCAGTTGCGCCAATTGTTCGCGCTTTAAGTCATAGTGATAAATACCTAAAGCACCTTGGACCCCTGCAATAAAATACAACCCTGTCCCTTCCTTATTCCAACGTGGCGAAGTCACATATTGGGCTTTATCCGGTAAAGGGATGGCCATATGACTGGCATTCAATGCCTCCAACTCAGCAACATATAATCGCCACAGACCTGCTTGATTCGTTTTCAAATAGGCCAATTGCGACCCATTTGGGCTGATCACTGGATAATCATAAACTGTACTTAGCGTTCGCGATGACAATGGCGTCATATGTTGGTCTTGTAATGAAAACTGTATTAGCTGCGAGTAACCATGCTCGACACGTTCAGCAATAACCGTTAAATCGTCCAATAGAGCGTAACGGCGTATTCCAAAGCTATTAGATACAGACTTCACCTCATCGGCCTCAACCTGCCACTCAAATAGCGCATTTTCCCAACCATATGGTACTTTTTGTCGTCCGACAAAATAAATGGTGTCTTCATCCCGCCACTGTGGGTGGTAAATCCCAGAAAAATTGACAGATGCTAAAGACGCGAGCTTTTCATGCACAAATGAGTCAGGTCGTTTGTCCGGTATGTCACTTGGATCAGCCTTTATTATCGCAGCTTGGCGCTGCTCAAATTGGCTAATAGCTTGATGATTTATTTCACTTTTATATACAGTTAATGTCACTTTCCCTGCTTGACTTGACTCAACCACCAGAAATTTTCGCTGCTCAGGAGAAAACTGCATATCGCGCGCAGCAAAACCAAATTGCATCACTTCTTGACTCACAGCCGGCGTACTTTGGGGTGCCGCTGCCATGGCTTGATAGGTGTATTGGGCAATGAAACGGCGATATAGCTGCATCGCTGGTTTACCAAAGGCACCTTGAAATGCGATGTCGAAATCACGCCCTTCGACTGCATTAACGCGCGTCCAAACCGCATCGAGAGTCGCTTCACCATACTCGTGTTCTAGCCAAGCAAGAAAGCGCGCGCCAAGTAGATATGCCATAGCACTAGCTCGATAGCTGCCATCCCCATCACTGAGCGCATGATAAGGCAATAAAGCGCCTTGACGAGCATATTCACGCAATAACGCTTCACTATAGTTATCATACAAACGTCCCTTGCCTGTCAGCTTAGACTCTTGCAGTGTGGCATACCCTTCTGCTACCCACCTCGGCAAAACAGCACTTGCCAAATCGTAGCTGTCACTGAAATCTCGAAGCCGCTGCTTCAGACCATGACGACTTGGTTGTGACAGATGTACGAGGTGAATATACTCATGTAAAACCAATAACTTCAGCCAGCTAGGGCTATGAGCAATTGCAGTATCAGATTGCGGTGGCGTAGTATACAAAGCCATAAAAGGGCTGTCCGAACTTGGCAGCGCAAAGCCATTAGGTAGATTATAGGGATCGATGACAATGGCATCGACCACCACATCCAATGCTCGGTTTTGCTCTTCCAGAACACGCTGCCTGACCGCTTCAAGCTCAATGGCTGCTGCGCTCGCCCAAGCATGGTATTGTGGTAGATAATGCACCCGAAAATGCGGACTGTGAATAGACTGCCAGCTCTGTGCTTGCGCCAATTTAGGTACACAACACACAAGCAGTATTAAAACAATGAATATCCTACTGCACATCAAAAATCCTTGGTACAACCCTACTATTTAGTAGACCTTATGCCAATTTTAGGCATCAAGGAAGGATTAATCGTTGCGTGTCATCGCACCCAGTGAAGTAAATAAGGTTAAAATCGCGCCGACAACAATAAATGCGACCATAGAAAATAATGCGCTGAGTCCCAAAGTAAATTTTGCTGTCGCCATAGCAGCTGCAACTGCCCAAACACTCACGCGGCTCAGCCAACGTTTAGTATGAATAGGTAATTGGATATGCTTTATGGCAAACGTCATAACAAGAAAAGCGATAAACGGATATAACACCAACACAATACACTCCTCAGTCAAGTCAAATTCAGCAACGTCCCATTAGACTGTCACTGACTCTTTATAGGTGTTAATTATATGGTAATGATAATTATTATCAACTAGGTAGGGTGATTTTTACTTCTGCGCCCTGTAAACCATTGCTTACTATCATACTGCCGTCATGCTGCTCAACAATACGTCGACTGAGTGTCAAGCCGATCCCTTGACCCGCCTGTTTAGTCGAATAAAACGGTGTCATCACATTGTCTAAATTTGCAAATCCACCGCCTTGATCTGCGATAGTTATTACCACATGCCCCGCTTGATAATGTGCACCGAGGTTAATTACTTTTCCTTTTGGCGTATGGCTCAAATTTGCTTCAGCAGCATTTTTCAATAAGTTAATTAACACTTGTTCCAACAGCTGAGGGTCGCACAAACACTCACTGACCCTGCACTCTAGCTGTATAGTCTGATCATCATACATTTCCCCTATCAACGCTTTGACAGATATCAATAAGTCAAGGAGTTCTACTCTGTGGCAGTAGAGCTCTAGGGGTTTGGACAACTCACTAAATCGGGCGACAAATTGCTGTAAATGCTGACACCTTTGCTCAATAACACACAGTGCATGTTCATCTCTTGGTGCACTCACTTTACTTTGTAGTGTCTGGGCCAACGAACTCACTGGTGTCAGCGTATTATGGATCTCATGACTGATAACACGAATTAATTGCTGCCACGCAGCCAGTTCTTGATGACGAAGTGCACGACGAATGTCTGTCGCAATAACCAAGCTATACCGCTTGCCTTGCTCGAAAAACTCACTGCTCGCCAATGACCATTGTGTATTTAAAAGATGATCAGAGAATTGCCACTGCCCTCCGGCTTCAATCAGGCCTAATGTTTCAGCTTCGCGGCCCCGCTCTCCTTGCCATGGTCTTTGATAAATTAAACTAAATGCTGGGTTCGCATAATTGAGTTTACTGCCCTCATCAAACACCCAGATGGGGCTAGATAGCTTATCTATCAACTGATAAATAATCAACATATGACTGTTATACAGCGACTTTTGTTGATGCATCCCCTCACTCAAGGTCACCAATTCACGCTCAAAACGTGCAATGTGGCCATCTTGGAAGTGGGGCGTTATTTGAAAAGTGAAGTCTGCCTGCTGCATGGCTTCGAGTTGAATGCTGGCACGTTTGAAAATACCAACTAAACGAGACAACATGTGATGCGAGGCCCATTGCAACCCGATAAATAATACAATGGCAATGAGTACAACCAACCAAATAGACACTGACAATGCCAAGCCAATAACAACACATAACGCACTGATCACACCATTGAGCAGCCACAGGTATAGTTTAAGCGTGCGCTCAAAGTTACGCGTCATGCTTTAAGCCATATTTATCTAATCGACGATACAAAGAAGATTTTGTGAGGCCCAGCTTTTGTGCAGCTAGACTTATCACACCTCCCTCTTGTGTCATTACATCCATAATCATACGTTTTTCCATCTCAGCCAACGTCCCCGTTGTTTCAGATAATGTATTCGGTGTCGCATCGTCAGGTATGGATGGCCTCGCTAATCTTAACTGGCAATCTTGTAACTCAATTTGACTGCCTTCGCTCATCAATAATGCACGCTCCATCACATGACTAAGCTCGCGAATATTACCCGGCCATGGGTACGTTTGTAACGTACGGATCACTTTATCATCCATCGACTTGGTCGCCATCCCATAACGCGTTGCATGCTTAGCAAGTAAATAGGATGCTAAAGGGATAATATCAGCTTGGCGCTCGCGCAAAGGTGGCAGCTCAAACACAAAAGTATTCATACGATAAAATAAATCTTGTCGAAAAGTGCCCTGTGCCACACACGCTGGCAGATCGGCATTAGTCGCACAAATTAACCGAATATCACTGCGTATAGTTTTACTGCTACCTAACACCTCATACTCTCCAGTTTCTAATACACGCAACAGCTTCGCCTGTAGCGGCATAGAGAGAGTGGCAATTTCATCCATAAACAGCGTACCGCCTGAAGCCATAGTGAAGCGACCTTCTCGACTTTGCTTGGCATCTGTGAAAGCACCTTTCACATGACCAAACAGCTCACTTTCAAATAATGATTCAGATAGTGCCCCCATATTTACGCTCACTAGAGGCCCTGTAGCTCGCGAAGAGTGTTGATGTAACCACGATACTAAGTGGCTTTTGCCCACTCCACTTTCGCCGCACAATAAAATAGCGGCGTTTGATTGTGCGAGCCGTGATAGCTTGCGCTCCAGCGTCTGCATAGACGCAGATTGCCAAACAAACTCAATATCTGTTTCCAGCTCTGGTTGCAGTGTTTGGTTTAACTGAGTTTGTTGTTTTTTTTGTAAGGCGAGTTGCTGCTGAATTGAAACCAGTAATGCGGCATTTTGCCATGGCTTTTCGATAAAATCGCTGGCACCAAGTTGTAGTGCTTTAACTGCCAGTTTAACGCTACCCCATCCTGTTATACATAACACAGCTGGCGCCCCCTGCTGTGCTTGCAACCAAGTTAAAAAGTCTAAGCCCTCTTGCCCGGAGGTGGTGTCTCTCGCAAAGTTCATATCAAGTAAAATGATATCGAAAGATGTGACACTCAGTAGCTGCTTTGCCGTACTGGGGGAGTCAGCTTCAATAACTTCAAAGCCTTGGTCTTCCAAAAAGTAAGCAGCGCTCAATCGTACTTCGACATTATCGTCAACAATCAAAATGCGGGGCAAAGGCATAGGTGTATCCTAACAGTATTTTTCCGTTAGGATACGATAAATCAAGGCAGGAGGAAAAGCTTAACGCCAGCGGATAGTCGTTGCCAATGTATGACTTTGGCCTGGCTCCACAGTCGCAATATCTTCAAGCACATTAGCGGCTTCTAAGCACAACATGCCTAAGTACTCTTCATTTTGGAAATTACTCAAACGTTTTGATTTTTCAATCCACGGATTCCACAGCACACATGATGATGAGTTTTCGCGGCCAACCTCAATGATACCCTCCGGTGTATGAATGCTTTGTACCGGTGCTGCCTGCGTATAAACCATGTCCGTTTCACGCGCAAAACTCACCTTTTCTGATTGCTCAAATGGGCCCTCGCCAAATTCGATGTATTTGGCACCTTGCAACCCATCAACCGTCGTGTTTTTAATGTCTGAAGTAGGAAAATATGTATGAAGCGCTTGTGTCAGTGAGAACGGGGCTTCGCCCAAGTTGGTGTTCGTCAATCTAACCTCTAGCTGCTCGGTCAAAATGAACTCAACTTCCAGTTTAGATTCATGTGGCCAAAATTGTTTGTCTACTTGCATCATAGGCAATGACAGCGAAATACGCACAGCGTCTGGGGTTTCAGTCACCCGCTCAGCACGCCAAACAATTTTTCGTGCAAAACCGTGTGCTGGCCAATCTGCATTTTCATGCACACCAAACCATGGCCAACAAATGGGGATCCCACCGCGTACCGATTTACCTTCTTGATAATCTTCATCCGCCGATACCCACATTAGGTCACTTTTACCTGTTGGGATAAACTCTGTAATTTGCGCGCCTTGCAGAAAAATTTTCGCCTGACATAGAGGACTCTTCACATCAAAATACTCAAGTCCAGTGTCTGTTCTTGCTAATTTAACTGAGTCGGAAAATTCCATGCTCCACCTTTAATTTTAGTTCAACTGCCCTTACATTACCGAGCCGTCTGCACAGAGTAAACCTGATTTGCACAGTATGAATGATCTTCAACAAATTAGTTCAAAATAACAGCACCTTAGAGTTTTCATAGGCTAAACTTTAAACTTGCCAACCAACTCTGTCAGCTGCTTAGACAAACCGGTCATTTTATCTCCGTTGTCACAGGTATCGCTGGCTATCATAGAGACACTGTCAGCCGCATTTTTAATTTCAACCACATTACGATTGATATCTTCAGCCACATGTTGCTGCTCTTCTGCAGCCGTTGCGATTTGCGTATTAAGATCACTGATATTCTGAATCGACTGAGTAATTTCAATAAATTGATTCTGCGCAGAGTGAGTAAGCTCTACGGTTTTCTCCGTTCTTTCTAGACTATTGGTCATATCTGTAGATACGCCCTCAGTCATCTTACGCAACTTATCTAATTGAGATGCTATTTCTTCCGTCGACTCCGATGTGCGCTGCGACAAAGCACGCACTTCATCTGCAACAACAGCAAAACCACGACCATGCTCCCCAGCCCGAGCGGCCTCTATCGCCGCATTCAGTGCCAGTAAATTAGTTTGCTCAGCAATGCCGCGGATAACACTCAAAATTGACATGATATTTTCACTCTCACTGTCGAGCTTAGTGATGTCAGAAGTCGCCCGATTGATGACACCAGACAACTCAGCAACGCTGTCTACCGTCTCGGTGATCACCGTTTGACCTAGCTCAGAGGCTTGCTGAGTTTGAGCCGCAAGCTCCGCAGCATTCGCACAACTTGATGCCACTTCATTGGCTGTGGCGGCCATTTCATTGATGGCTGTTGCCGCCATCTCCAACGATTGCTGTTGCGCACTGGTGGAGCCTGTCAACTCATCCGCCTGCCCTGCCGTAGTCAATGCCGTATGATTCACCTGCTGCGCACAGTGATTAATCTGCTGCACCAGCTGCGCTATTAAGTGTAAGAACTGATTAAAGCTCTCAGCAAGCTTACCCGTTTCATCTTTGGTGGTGACTTCCAACCGTTGAGTCAAGTCACCTCCGCCTTGAGAAATGGCGGTCAAACCATCACTGACATTGACAATTGGGCCGGACAGCAATTTCGCGATATAAGATGCCATAACAATAAAAATAGCCACCAAAACGCAGCTGATCACCAACACTGTGAGCTTCATTTGATTGGCTTTGCTCATGACCTCTTGCTGCTCCACAAAGGCGATAAATTTCCAACCAAGGGTCTTAGATGTATAAATGTTGGAGAAAAAATCAACACCATCTATGGTAATTTCAAACAGGCCGTCTGGACTGCGATTCAACTCTGTGTACAAACCATTTTCAACTTCATCAATGTGCTTAAAAGTGTATTCTGGATGTTTGGCATTGACCAAAATAGTGCCACTGGCTTCTTCCAGCATTAAATAGCCTGTTTCGCCCAAGCGAATGCTCTTGATGATATCTGTTAGCCCTTTGAGCGACACATCCATGCCTTGTACACCAATAAATTGTCCGCCCGATTTTACTGCTTTAGTAGTGGAAATAATCGCCGTATCATCTGGCTCCCAGTAATAGGCATCTGTCAAACCTGTTTGACCATTCTTTTCTTTTCCGGTTTTATACCAAGGGCGTACGCGCGGATCATAATTCGCACTGACCTGACCTTTAGGCCATTGAATATAGCCACCTTCAGAGTTGCCGAAGTAAATGTAGGAAATACCAGGATGGGAGGTACCAAATTGCTGATACAACTCAAACATGCGCTGCTCCACCTCTGTCCCTGAGTCCGGCGTCATTTGCTCGGCAGTGCTGTTATCTATGTAAACTGACACCTGACTGCGCCCATTGAGCACATCTGGATGATTGGCCAAATAGGTCACATTTTTCGCTACCTCCTCGAAAAACATACTGATGCCATTATCGATTTGCTGTGCTTCTCGACTGCTCATTTCAACAAATTTATCTACCGCAAGCTGTCTTGTTTGAGTAATGATAATGACCGCGATAATTAATAGTGGCACCACAATAGCGGCGATGAATGCAAGGCGTAGTTTTTGTGAGATTGTCATAGCGAAACTTCCTGTGGGCATTCAAAAAATATAGTTCTAGATCTTCAACTATACAAAAAGATTGAAAAATTTCTTCCATCAACCGAGGGTTGTTGATGGACAGCCACAAATACTCAGCTACGCTTTATGACAGATACGCCTGCTTCTAAGGATAAACCCCTATGCCGCGCACAGAACGCAAATACCTTGGCGCCACCCTGTTGTTTTTAACCTTATCTTCACCCGCTTTTGCAAATGACGCTGAGCTTGCCGAGTTAAAACAGCAACTCCAAAAATTACAGAAGAAAATAGAGAAGCTGGAAGCTGAGCAAAAACGTAAAACCAAAGTCGACAAATCAGCCCCCAGCATTAAAGTGGGTGGAGCGGTCAGAACCACCCTCAGTCACACATCCTATGATGATGATAATAAAAACCGCGGTGGGGATTTTGAACTCGATGTATTTAGGCTAAATTTTTCCGGCAATATCGGTGGTTTTGGTTTAAATGCCGAGTGGCGTTACTTTGACTATATGACCGCGGTAAAGTATGCGTACTTATATTACGATTTTGCCAAAGACTGGCAAGCACAAGTCGGCATGACCAAAGTGCCGTTTGGCAATTGGCCATATAATTCTCACAGCTGGTTTTTTGGTACTACTTATTATGTTGGGTTAGAAGACGACCACGACATGGGCATTTTATTTAAGCGCAAACTGGCAGACAATTGGCAGCTCGATTTAGGTTTTTTTAAAAATGATGAATTGGGCGGCGTAGACGGTTACGTTGAATCACGTAGCGATCGTTACTCATATGACATTGTTGGTGCGCGTCCTCAAGCAGAAGGCATTTATGATGACCCTACTCAACCGTTGGGTGAATACAATACGTTCTCTGGTCGCTATGGCTATCATTTCAAGCACAAGGGCGGTACAACCGAGTTCGGCGTTTCAGGTTTAATGGGCGATCTGCACAATGGCATTGAAAAAGCGGGCGAGTACCAAGCATGGGCTGTGCATTTGAATGCCAATATTGGCAAATGGAATGTACAGCTACAGCATGGTGAATATGATTATGATATCGCGGGCATAGATAGAATCGCCGTTGGCGCATATGCTTTTTATGACTCAATCGCAGCACAAGCAACCCTGTCTAACTTTAATGTTGCCTATAACATGAAGGTCAAATTAGGACCCATCAATGCGCTACAATTTTATAATGATTTTGGCATCATTTACGATAAATCAGATAACAGCAACGATACATGGATGAACGTAACGGGTGTCTCTATGTCAGCAGGTGCATTTTTCTCCTATTTAGATTTTGTCAATGCGAAAAATCAACCTTTCGTTGGTGGCTCCATTGCTGGCGACAGTGATGATACACAAAGACGCTTCAATCTCAATTTTGGCTACTACTTTTAAAACCGCCTCTTTAAATACGGCCAAATAATGGTATTTGGCCGAAAAAAGTAATAAAAGTAGAATTTTTTTATAGAAAAAAGTATGTCTCAGGCACTGTTGACCATTTATTTACAGCCAAAAAACTAAATCACTGATTATAAAAAACAATCATGTAATCCCACCCAGATATAAACTGACTTTTGACTAACAAAATGTACGCACTCTTCTGACAAAACTCATTCCTTTTCACCACAGCGATACAAACCAATTACAAACCATAAAAAATTGCAATTTTCCCTAATTTGCACACATAAATATTGTGCGTTAGTCTTGCGCCTTTGTTAATTTTCACCCCTTGGATATTCTAATCAATGTCAAGAAGTACTCGACAGGCATTAGCCTTAAGTGCCGCACTTTTAGCGACTACGCCACACGTTTTTTCAGCCGATAATGAGCTTAGCGAGTTGAAACAACAGCTCGAAAAATTAGAGCAAAAAATTCAACAATTAGAAGCTAAACAAACCACTGGAAATGTTGAGGAAGACAACGCAGAGTCAGGTATTAAAGTCGGTGGTGCGATACGTGTAAACTACTCCACAAACTCATACGATGAAGACACTAAAAACCGAGGTGGAGACTTAGATTTTGACGTATTTCGCTTTAACTTCTCTGGTGAAATTGCTGATATTGGCCTAAATGCCGAGATCCGCTTTTTTGATTATATGACTGCGGTTAAATACGCCTACCTTGATTACGACATCACATCACAATGGCAAGCACAGTTAGGTTTAACGCAAGTGCCTTTTGGTAATGACCCATATAACTCACATAGCTTTTTCATGAGTCCAAATTATTACCTTGGGCTGGAAGACGATTATGACATGGGCTTGGTGATGCGCAGAAAAGTGGCTGATAACTGGCAGCTAGACCTAGGCTTTTTCAAAAATGATGAGCTCGGTGGCATCGATGGCTATGTTGAAGACCGCAAAGACCGATATTCTATCGACATCGTTGGTATTCGCGCCGATGACGAAGGTATTTACGATGAACCCATCTCTAAACTTGGAGAGCACAATACGTTTGTTGCGCGTTATGCGTATCACGTAGATCATCATTCAGGCTCTACCGCGATTGGCGTATCTGCATTATCTGGTGGTCTGCATGATGGCAACTACAGCGCAGGGGATTATCACGCATGGGCGTTCCATATCAACAGTAATATTGGTAACTGGAACCTGCAATTCCAGCACAGCCAATACGATTATCAAATCGATGCCAGTCAGCGTATCGCCATCGCAGCCAATGCCACTTACGACACTATGCCAGCACAAGCAACATCAACCAGTGCGAATGTTGCTTATAACTTATCGGTAAACTACGGCCCAATCACGCACCTGCAACTGTACAATGATTTTGGCACCATCTATAACAAATCGGATGATTCTGCTAATTCGTGGATGAACGTCACTGGCGTGGCAGTCACAGCCGGCCCTATCTTTTCATACATTGATTTAGTGCACGCAAAGAACCAACCGTTTGTTGGAGGCACACTATCAGGGCAAAGTGATGATGTAGAGCGACGCTTTAATATCAACATCGGTTACTACTTCTAATTTCACATCAAAGGCCATGAAAATACACACTATTTTCATGGTCTTTCCACATTAACTCTCCCCTTATTTTGCATAATTTACTGTATTTTTCGTCTATAATGGAAAAGCATCTGCTGTTAAAATACCGTCTGTGCACTCACATATCATTACCAATCACACTTGCGTAGTCGCTAATTAAGCGACACTGGCAAAAAGGAGAAACAGCTCATTATGAAAAAGCTTTTTAATCGCTGTTTCTGGCTTCATGCTGCTGGGATTATTTTTGTTGGTCTTGGTTTTATTGGTATGGCGCTCCCCGTGATGCCCACCACTATTTTTTTCATTTTGGCATTGGCATGCTTCTCTCGCTCTTCGCCTAAGTTTGAACACTGGCTGCTTACCCACCCCAAATTTGGCCCTTCACTGGTTGCTTGGCGAGAATATCAAGTGGTACCACCTAAAGGGAAATGGGGCGCAGGACTAGGCATGTTAATTGGATATATTATTTTGTGCTTCACTGCAGCACCTTGGTACGTACTGGTATTGGTCGCGGTGATTGAAATTGCAGTACTGGCTTATGTAGTCACTCGCCCCTCTCACCCTCCCGCGAGCACAAACTAACGCAATCTGATCAGGCTCACCTAAAGTAAGCCTGCCATTCATCTAAAAAGTATAACTAAGCGTCAATTTATAGTTTCTACCCAATTCACTCGGATCGCTCGCTTCACCAGCTGGCGCTCTCACATAACGCTCATCGGTGACATTATCAATGCCTACACGTACCACTAAATCAGATAAACTGCCAGAGCCCTGATATTTGGTTGTCAAATTATAAACTTGGTATGATCCAGTACCATAACCTCGCTCAAGATAGTCTTCTGTTAAGCGAGTTTGAGCACGGTACGCCAGCATCTGTACACCAATATCAACATTCTCCAACACTGAGTACTGTAGATTTAAATTGAGCTTATCCGCAGGGGCTTCAGAGTAGGGCTGTTTATTGGTTTCAATTGTCCCTAAAAAGAAATTAGGCACGCCATAAGCATCCATATCAATGGCTGAGTATCCAAGATAACCGCTTAATTTACCCAATTCATAATGCATTTCGACTTCCCATCCACGGCTCACTAATTTACCGATGTTTTTGGCACTATAGTCCCGATGGGTTGCAACAGGTATACCATTGGCAGGCTCAGGTCCAGGTGCACCGGGCTGCTTTACCCCTTGCGTATCCAGGTAATACATAAATGGTACATTATCGATAAAGTTTTTGATATTGTTATCGAAATAAAGGGCCTTGAGCTCAAACTTATCTCCCCAGCTCATCTCATCTAGAAAGATGCCAAATCCGCCTTCTAGGTTTTCAGACTCCTCTGGTTTTAGATCAGGTTGAGGTTCGTTGTAGCAAAACTTGCCACCAATATGGCAACGCCATTCACGCTTTTTATACAGCTCTTGAACACTGGGGGCACGAAATGCTTCAGCGTATTTAATATACAAGTTAAAGTAGTCAGTGACTTTAAGTGTCACTCCCAGCTCACTCGATAGCGCATCATCATCATGGTCATCATATTGGGTATACACATCACTACTGCGCTTATAGCCATCATAACGCAGACCCGCTGTTATCAATATATCGTCATCTACCAAAGATACTTGGTCGATCACCGATAAAGAAATATTGTGGGCATCACTTTCACCGTATTCAGATGTTCTGACCTGATTTTCATCAAACTCAGACTGATCAAACTGTTCAAAATCATAGTTCAATTCAACGGCAATCTGATGGTCAAATGATACACTTAAGTCAAACAAGTTAGCCAATCGGACACCATAGCGTTTGGTATTACCAAATTTACTTCCGGAAAAATCGATTTGTTGCCCGCGACGAACGATATAGCCTAGGGTATAGTCATCATAAGACTTATCTGAATACACCAATTGCGCATCAAAATCGATATAAGGGTTATCTGGCTGATACACATAAGTAGATGCAATCTCTAAATAATCATTACTGAAATTTTTTGACAGTGTCGGATACATCAAGCCCAAACGTGCACTTAAGTTATAGGGCTGATCATTGGAGCGCGTTTTAGACCAGTCAATCTTACTTTGTATGCTATGAACTTTGTCGATAAACCAAGTGTTTTTTAATGCGATATTTTGTCGCTCTGAATCATTTTTTATTTTATCTAGCTTTGCAGCATCCGCGATTGGCTGCTCCTCACTGTCTAGCCCTGTGCTCCCTACGACATCAATATCAGAATACCGAACGGTACTGAGGTGTAATACCGTATCCATATCTTCAGATAGTGCAAACAAGGAACCCGTTAATTGCGTGCTATCGCCATTGCTTTGATGCGTTGCAGTGACATGAGAGCCAAACCCATAGTCACCGTTTAAATAATCACTGGCATCTTTGGTCGTTAAACGAATACTTCCCCCAACCGCGCCCGAGCCCACCGTTAGCGAGTCAGCACCACGTAATACTTGAACTTGCTTTAATTGACTTGGGTCAACGCCTAAACTATTGATCGAAGTAAGGTTACTACCACCATCAGATTCCATTTTTCGCTTAACATTATCCACAGAGATATGGATCCGTTCACCATAAAGGCCACGGATACTGGGCTGTGCCGCCAAAGGTGCCGCACTACCTGTTAATTCAACCCCTGGGATCTCACGTAGTATTTGCGTCAACTCTGCTTGTTGACGACGGGCCATGGCCTCACTATCCAAAACCGTCACAGATCCTGCTGCATCTTTGTTAATCACTGACAATTTATGTCCGTGGACTTCTATTACATCTTCAATATTGCTGGGCTTCACGGCGTTCGCAAACACCTCCGCAGTGCCTAACGCACACAATAAACCCAAAGAAAGCGCCGAGCGTGTAAATTTCATGTCCTTATACACCTTAAATGATAATAATAATGAATCGCATTTGAAATGCGCGGGTAGAATAATTAAACTAAGCGCTTAAAGCAATAACCAAATAACTAAAAGTTATAAATAAATCGGTACTATTTACCTAGGAAAATAGCGTGAGCAATATTCCAACGCCGTCAATTTTGTCGTAACGTATTGTTCTAACGAATACATTCACACTAAGGAAAAGATATGAAAACAATTGTGACTCCCATATTGATGATCGGCGCGTTGGTGTTGAGCCAAACAACAATTGCTAAAACGTACAATGGTGGTGCTGATATGAGCAAGTTGCTCCCCATATCAACACTCTTAAATAACGCACAAAAATACACGACTGAACCTGTGACGATTAAGGGAACTGTGACACGTGTATGCCAAAAACGCGGTTGTTGGATGCAATTGGCCAGTGACAAAAAGTTTCAGACTTTACGCGTCAAAGTGCGTGATGGCGATATGGTTTTTCCCATGACTGCGCAGGGAAAAACCGCATTTGCTACTGGCACGTTAAAAATACATCCCCTCACTCTGGAACAAACTAATCAACGACGTAAAGCACAAAAGTTAGAGCCTGTAGATACCGCACAAGTATTGCATCTTTTTGCGCCAGTCGCTGTGACCATTAAAGACTAAATAACACCATGTCTTGGTTTAAACTCAATCGCAGCCTGCATAGAGACATCGGCTATTTTTGTATTGGCATGACCTTGGTGTTTGCTATTTCAGGCATTGCGCTCAACCATATTCATCAGTTTAATTCTAATTATCAGGTTACCCGCACCAGCCATACAATAACGCTCTCTGGATTAGATATAGAAACCGACCACTTTGAGGCAACACTGCTAGCGACACTGCAGTTAGAAGATAAAGTAAAAGCGCGCTTCTGGCAGGACCAAACAACTTACAAGTTGTTTTTAGAGGAGGATACAACGCTCTACTTATATCCCGAACAAAATGAAGTGTTAGTTGAGCAAGTGGAACCACGGTTTTTACTGCGACAACTTAACTTTCTCCATCTCAATGAAGCCCGTGCAGCATGGATGTGGTTTTCTGATTTTTATGCCATATTACTCATTTATTTAGCCGTGTCTGCGTTGTTCATGGTCAAAGGAAAGCGCGGCGTTTTAGGCCCAAGAGGACTGTTGGTCTTGGCTGGCTTTGCTGCACCAGCAGCTTTTATTATATTTTACTCACACTAAGTAAGTAATCACATACAAAATTCATATCTGTAATGCACTGTAATGGCAAGCTGGCATAGAGTGACTAAATTGAAAGCACACTACTGCAAAATCTACAGTAGTGTGCTTGAACTTTCGCTCGGTAAACACAGGTATGCAAATGACACAATGTGGTATCAACGGATTATTTCTCATTAATTACTTAATTGGCCTCGAAACGCATAAGCCCCAATGCGAAGTGTCACTGCTGGTTTATACACCTGACAAAACTCTATCAGGACGCGCAAAAATGTTTTTCTCTCAGTACAGCGATAGTGCACTTATGTTTCATCTTAATGGTGAATTTCATTACCGATACATCTCTGGGACCAAACATATTGCCGTCAACCTATTAGGTCAGCACGCTCACGCAAGTTCACACCACCAAAACGCAGCCTATCACTACTTGAAACTGGATCTACTGCTCAATCCACATTGGCACACAGGGTACGCAGAGTTGTATTATCGAGATCTTTGCGAGGGTACTTGGGAACATACAAAACAGTTGAACGTAACACAAACACACAACAACCGTATTTCCGAGCTATCACAGCTTGCCTTGCAAGTTAAAAATTAAACCCGATGGCAATACGGTTCCAGTTATTAATCTGTAACGCCAAGCCTATCACAGCTAATTGCTGTGCTTTATTTAATGGTCGTTGCGACTTCGCCTCCATTTCAAACGGCAAAGACTTAGTGACGGCGGTGGTTAGCTGTAAGGCAGCCTGATCAAAAGGGGTAAGTAAAGACAGCTCTGATCCAGTCAGCGCTGCATTCATTTGCTCAAACACTTCGTCTGCAACGCTATTTTTCAAAGCCTCTGCATGCATTCGTTGGCAATACTGGCAGCCATTGATTTGCGATACATAAAGGCGAATTAAATGCACGGTGGCGTCAGGGATAAGCAACTCACCAGACTCACCCAAGGTCGCCAATGCAGATGGTATAAATGGATAATGTGTAAAAAGTTCGTTTTGAGATACCATAAATTGCTCCTGTTTATTTGATATGCAGGAGTTTACGCCTATTAAACACAGTAAAATTGGATATTTACGACATACTCACACCCATAGTTATACATACCTTATTTATGCTGTGCCGACTGAAAAGGCGTACACGCAATGATCATGATAGCCCCTAGCAAAATAACGATATCAGCAACATTAAATACCCCAGTACGCACAGTACCGATCCCAAGGTTAATAAAATCAATCACTGCGCCTTGATTAAAAATACGATCGAGTAAGTTCCCCAAGCCACCAGCAAATATCAAAGTAAGGGAGGTAAGCTGGAGTTTTGATAAATCGTGACTTTTAATCATATAGCCCAGCAAAGCCAACAATAAAAAACCAATGACCCCAACAAATAATACCAACCGCTGAATAGGTGATAACTCTGCACCCAAAGATAAAAACACGCCTAGGTTTTCGGTATACCCTATACGCACTATATCCCCTAAATAGCTGGTCATTTGCCATGCCACTAAACTATCGCTTGCCCACCATTTTGTGCCCTGATCTAGTATCAAGCAAATAAGGCATACCAATAAAATATGCCCCGTCTTGTTGTCATTCATTGTCTTGCTCCCGCGCTGCGAATTCTCACTATAAAAAGCAGTTAGTGAACATAAAATGACAACTCGATAAAATATCCTAACCAACTAGGTCACAAAACGATTAAAGTTGGTGTGTAAATCAATAATACGTTTGGCAATATTATGATTTGCATCTGCGGTTTCACTCGCTCCTTGCGCAGTCTCCTTCGCTAGATCATTAATATTATTTATATTTTTATCAATATCTACAGCAACCATTGACTGCTCTTCGGTTGCGGTGGCGATTTGTGCATTTAAGTCGTTAATTTGCTCTATCGATTCAGACGCTTCATCGAGCATTTGTTGCGTTTTCTCACTTTTTTCATAGCAGTTATAGGCACTTGCTTTGCCTTTTTCCATACTGCTCACCACTTTGTTTGCTTCAGTTTTTAAGCGATCTAACAAGTCTTGAATGTCTGCTGTCGATGACTGAGTGCGCGTGGCAAGCGTGCGTACTTCATCAGCAACTACTGCAAACCCTCGTCCACTTTCACCTGCCCTTGCCGCTTCAATGGCGGCATTCAGTGCCAACAAATTCGTTTGCTCAGAGATACTTTGAATCGCTTCCAGTACTGAGCTGATATTGTTGGTCTCTTCCACCAGTTCGCCAATTTCATCCGATGCGAGGTTAAGCTCTGAGACTAAGTTTTCTATAATTTGATTGGTTTGCGTTGCGATGCTTTTTCCTGAGTTCACTTTTTCGCGCACCTTTGCTGTGGCCTCAGCCGCGTGCGCCGTGCTTTTTGACATATCTTGGGTAGTCGTGGTCATTTCATACACAGCCGAAGCCACCATCTCCGTTTGATTCTTCTGCTCTGTTACACTTTGCTCTGTTTGACGCATCACATTCATAGCCAATTCTGAAGAGCTGCCTAAACTTTTTACCACGTCATTAGTGCTTTGAATGGTAGCACGCAGCCCAGAGACAAATTTATTGAACTCTTTAGCCATTGTACCCGTTTCATCCTTTGCAGATTCATCCAACATCACGGTTAAATCACCATCACCACTGGCGATCGATTTGAGCCTGACAATCAATTTTTCGATAGGCTGCGTGATAGAACGACCAATAAACAGTGCTACGATGATAGCAATCACCACAGCCACTATCGCAGTCACGGAGATAAGCTTGATTGCTAAAATTTCATCATGCTCAGCTTGGCGCGTTGCTTTTTGTGTGAACGCTTGAACATCAGCAAGGAGGGCAATTAATTCGCCTTTTAATTGATCCTCCTCCTGTTCAATGAGCTTCACTTGCGACATCAACTCAATGAGTGGTTTTTGTGATAACTGCCCCAAAAGCGTATTAATATCAAGGCGTGCCTGTGCATAATGCTTGCTTATCACATCCAGCTCTTGCTGCACCTGCTTGAACTTTTTCGCCGCTTCTTGAGAATGCGCCAGAGTAATAGCTTCTGTCGCGAAAGCTCGAGTGTCTTTAATTTCTTTACCCACTTTATCCACAGATGTAATGAGTTTTTGCTCAAGCTGACGCACTTTAGTATCGTAATCAACGTGGCCACTATCAGACAGTGATTTATACAGCAGCATCCGTTCAAGTAAGATAGCCTGTTCCAATTGATGCTCTGTGATTTGGGTAAGAAAATTATTGAGTGGAATATCCTCTTCCGCAATATCAATCAACTCATAGCCTATTTTGGCCATTTGCACCAATGCGATGGTACTCACTAACAGTAGCATCACCAGCTGAATACCACTCATTAAATAGATCCGGTGTGCAATCTTTAGTTGATTCATAATCAACACCTTCTGGTTTAGTTATTGCAATTTCAGCTATCTCAACACTGTCTAAAATAGTGCAAAAGCTGAATAGAAAATTCTGGGTTCTGTTTTAAATAGTCAAAACCATCTGCTTGATTCAAAAACTCCGACAACCCTTCTTGCTCCACGATGTCGCATGTGTCTAATCGCTTAAACCCCATTTGCCACTGTGCAAACATGCGTTTTTCTACCGTTTGCTCATGTAACTTATTGATCCTTTCATGACGGGGGTCTTGGCAAATACATGAATATAAATCCTGAACAGCATGCACTTCACCTTCAAGCAGTTGGATAAACGTACCTTTACCATCGTATAAAAGAAGCCCCGTGATCCCATTCATGGTGTTCCGAGCTCTAAAGCTCGTCATCATTTTTAACAGTTCAGACTCATCCAATCGATTTTTAGCCTTACTGATATATACCAGTTGAAACATTGTCGTTTGCTTCTCCACCCTTTATGCAAATATGATCGATAAATAAAACAGCCCTTCCCCGTTCAACGCACATCATACTGTCGATGCTAACGCACTTTAAAAAAGCTAATTGCGCTGCGCATACCTGCGGACAATGCATCTAGCTTTTGCGTCGCATCTCGATTGGTTTCTGTGACTTCAATTGCGTTATCTGACATCGAAGCAATCGAATTCATCGCCTCAGACACCTCAGAAATTGCCCCCACTTGATCTGCACTGGCTTGTACGACCTCTCTCACCCGCTGCAACGAGTCGCTGGCTTGGGCATCAATGCTTTGCAGTAGCTCTGTTGCTTCTTGAATAAGCGCTTTACCATTTTCTACTTGAGGCTGAGTTTGCTCCATAGCCTCTACGGAAGCCGAAGTCTCTTTTTGAATTTCGCCAATCATGGCTTCTATTTGTGCTGTCGCTTCGCCTGTACGCTTCGCAAGCTGCCTCACCTCGTCAGCTACGACGGCAAAGCCACGCCCAGACTCACCTGCACGAGCTGCTTCAATCGCCGCATTCAATGCCAGTAAGTTGGTTTGCTCTGATATGCCACTAATGACATTGGCAATCCCACCGATTTGCTCAGTATTGGCCTCTAACTTTTTAATCTGTGCGACTGTGCCATTGACTGTCTCAGCAATACGTACAATTTCTGCAGCGCTGGCGGCAATGGCATCGCGACCTTTATCGGCAAACTCAACCGTAGACTCAGAGTTCTCCTCGGTTCTGGCTGTTAGTTCACTGACATGATCAATACTGCTGCGTAGGTGATCCAATCGCACCACAGTCTGCTGTGTTAAAGAAGCCTGTTGCTGTGCTGCTGCATAAATATCATCTGAGCCTGATGACACCACCTTCGCTTGCTCAGCCAAATCAGTCGATCCTCCCACTATCTTGGAGACAATTTCAGTGAGCTGTAATTTCATATCAAATAATTTGGACAACATGCTATTGGGATAATCAGTGGACACACTCTGCGTGAGATCCCCTTGTGAAATGGCTGACAAAGCCTTTTCAGCTTGGCGCACTTCCCCGCCAAGGGCTTCACGAATGCTCTTCGCAATCATCAATCCTATAAAGACGCTTACCGCAATAGCCAGCAAGGTTGCGCCTACCATAAACTGACCAAACCCACCCGCGACCGCTCGCGCCTCAGGTGTAGCAATTTGGTTTGCTTCTTCTTGATAGTCGATGAATTCATTGATCCGCGCCAGCCAGGTCATAAAAGCAGGTCGAGCTTGTGTAAGCACCGCCTCATCAACGTTTTCGCCAGCCCGCTTTTTCTCAATAATCGTTGCCACCAAAGGCCGTGTGGTGACTTTAATGTCTTCAATACTTTTTAAAATACGTCTTTCATTATCATTAAACGGCACACCTTTGGATTTCATTTGTGCCATGCTGTTTTCAGCTTCAATGTAAAAGCGCTCTAATTCAGCAATCTCACCTTCAAACTGGCGCAGCTCACTGTCAGAACGCGCGATCGCCACATCCCGAATAGCAATCGCTGTGTCGTGCACACTGCCTCTAAAGTTAATCGCATATCGTTGCTTCACCGAATTGACATCCGTCATTTGAGCCAAGGTGTCATCTATAAAGTTAACGTCTTTAATGCCTATCCCTGTTAATATGATCATCAAACACAAAATAGCGCCGTACCCGACAGAAAGTCGCTGTCGTATCGTTAATCCCGCTAAAAAGTTCATTTATTCACCTTTTTGTCACTTCCGCTTAGTAAATTTAGGGCCTAATTTAGTCCTGCGCCAATTTCAGCCCTGTAAAAGATTAGCTTTTATTTGTTTTTACTGAGAAATAGACCCTATCAGGCGCTTTCTGGTTACAAGGATAAAAAATAAATTATTACTTGCACTCGAGGTACATAAACACTTAATATTAATGATAATCATTATCATACAAATAAACATCGTGAATTATCTAACTCCTTCATTAGTAACTAGTCTGCTTTTTAGCTCTGCGGGCGCATTCGCAACTACTTCAACTTCAGATAAAACAGCGCTTGAACATATTGAAGTGCAAGGTGTGCAATCTCGGCTGCAAGCGCGTGGAATTTTAAAAGACAGTATCGCAAGAACAGAGCTGATAGATGCCGAGCAATTAAAAAATATGCAGGCTGCCAACTTAACAGAAGCGATAGATAAAGCACTTGGGATCCGCGTCTCCAATGAATGCTCAATGTGTGGCGCGAAACGCATCATGATCAACGGAATGAAAGGGGAACACACCAATGTATTGATCGACGGCGTACCCATGCACACCATGTTATCTGGGTTTTATGGTATGGATAGCATTGCAACATCTGGCATTGGCACCATAGAAATTGCGCGCGGTGCAGGAGCATCCTTGACCGCGCCCGAAGCCATAGGCGGGACTGTCAATTTAGTGTCACAAAAGCCAACTAAAAATGCTGCTGAACTAGACATGGCGATGGGAAATCATGGATATAGAAAAATATCCATGCTCGCTATGGGCGTCAGTGAAGATGAACACAGCAGTATCAGTGCCATTGCGCAACAAGACAGTCGTGATCAATTTGACGGCGACCACAATGGCGTCAGTGAATCACCTCTGTTAGACAATCAATCCATTGCTATCACTCTTACCCATGATTTATCACTCGATACGACTATCAAAGCGCGCTATGGCCGCAGTAACTCTGAAGTATTTGGCGGCCCTCTACTGGGCGATACTACCAGCTCAATAGCCGAGACATTGGCCAGTGTAAGTCGAGGAGAAGCTGAGCATTTGTTCGTTGATAACCAAGTCGATGGTCGTTATGTCGGTCATCCTTGGGAAACGGCAGAGTGGGTCGATACACAAAGAGAAGAGTGGTTAGTGTCACTGCTACACAGTGTGAATGACAAGCTCACTGTCGATATCAGTTATGCCAATGTTGATCATATTCAAGATTCTTTCTATGAAAGCATTGATTACTTTGCGCAAGATGACATGCAATTTATCAGTGCCAAACTCTATTATGCACTGAATGACCAACACCTTATCACCTTGGGTGTGGACCATCGTGATGAGCAAATGCGCAGTCACAGCGCAGCTCTGGCTGACAATCTACTCTATATGTCTGACAGCTTTGATTACACCGTATCAGGTTTGTATATTCAGGAAACCTATACCCCATCCATTGATTTTGAACTGGCCTTGGCAGTACGCTTCGATCGCATCACCGCAGATTTTATCGCTAATCGAGTAACTGATAACGAAATAGATGAAACCTTGGTGTCTCCTCGCCTTGACATGCGCTGGTTTCACCACGAAAACTGGACATCACGGTTCTCTGTAGGCCAAGGCTACCGTGCACCCTTGTCTTTTTTCGAGAGCGATCATGGGATATTAGATGCTGAAAAAGGTTACCTAGTCGATGTGCATGATGTCGAACGCTCTGTCGGATACAACTATTCACTTAACCACAGTGCGGACAAACTCAATGCCACTTTATCACTGGCCTATACGCAAATCGACAACCTTGCCACGCTGTATCACAACGAAACTGGTACGCCTGTACTAGGCCAATTATCTGAACAAGCTGATGTGTTGGCTTGGGATCTTGCCTTAAACTATCAACTAATAGAGCAACTTCAGCTTGGTGCCAGTATTGAGACTTACAGATACAATAATGAATTTAAGTCCTCCTTGGGCATAGCGCCCACTGAAAAGCGCGCCAGTATCAATCTAGAATTTGTGCAAGCGGAATGGACAGTCACTGCGAATTACCTATTTATACCTAGCCGAGACTTGAGTGATTATGGCTATGAGGGTTTCAATGATATGCAGGCACAACAACCTAAAGCCACCGAAGTCTCTAGTTATGGGCTCTTAGATTTTAAAGTCACCTATAAACTGACCAGTGATATTAAGCTATATGCAGGTATGAACAATGCGCTAGATTATAATCAGGCGGCTGATGAAGAGTCTCCATTGTTGTTTGACAACGAAGGCGGGTATGACGTCACCTATATTTATGCACCTCTAAGAGGCAGACAAGCATACCTTGGCTTTGACTATGACTTTTAAACCAGCCTCAATACTTTGGTTTTTACTTGCAGCGCCTTTTGGCGCTGCGGCAATAAGCCCTTTCTACCAATTAAAGCTCACACCTATCACAGCAAATGCGCCAAGCGACTTATCCGCCTACCGAGGTCAAGTACTCATAGTCATGCTCGTACAACCGGATTGCAGCTGGTGTAAAAAACAACACAAACTACTTACACGCCTCGCGGAACAACAACCGAACCCTTGCCAAGATCTGGCCGTAATGATGATGGCAACAGGAGGCGGCAGACATACTCTAAAAAGAGCGATGAATCGCTATCAAAGTCACTTCCCCATCACCACCTTGCCCAATAAGTTGGCGCAGTCATTGACCGTAAAAAGCGCACCGCAGCTGTTTATATTAGATAGTGAGGGAGCATTAGTAACTTATCATATTGGCTTTATGCCGGAACATGCTTTACGAAGTGCTTTGAATGGGTTGATGACAAAAGCGCACTGTGAGGCGTAGCTGGGTTAGTTCGCTTTACCCAGCCAGTTTAAAAAGCCTTTTGCATCGGCAGTGTTGGCAAAGTCGATATAACTTAGGCCTGATTGATGCTTTACTGCCATACGACATTTATGCATAGAAATTGATTGGACCGGTAACGTGATCGCCACCTGCTGTCCTTGGTATAAGTAAGACATAATAAAACGCTCATTTTTAATATTTAATATCTCTACGTGCACAAAGCACAAAGAGATTTATTTACATGATGCCTTATTAAGGTCTGCTGAATAGTGCCCACACACAGTGGCAACATTTATAACCATGTAATGACATGGTCGTACAATTGATAATTTCAAGACAGACGCATTAAGGCGCTAACTTTAAAACTATGACTGACTGGATCAAGGTAAGACATATTACTGCTTATTTTTTCGAGTTTCATAAGCAAGTTGGTCAGCATACTTTAATTATAGAAACTGTACAAGAGAAAAATTAAACTTATATGTCAATTTTGCATAATTAACTTTGCAATAGACAGTGTCCATGCAAAATTCAACTAAGTTGACCTCTATGCTGTACAGAAAACCTGCACTCATATTTGTAATGACTATACTTAAGACTGCTACCAGCCTAATTTTGGAGGACACTTTGTGCACAGACTGGAACAGGAACTGTACGCGAAGCTAAAAGAACATCCTGAGATATTCGACTTTGTGATTGAATCATCTTTAGATGGACTATGGTATTGGGACCTTGAGAACCCAGATCAAGAATGGATGAGTCCAAAGTTATGGCAAACACTGGGTTATGATCCAAATAATAAAAAACACGAAGTCAGCGAGTGGCATAAGATCATCAACCAAGACGACCTTAAGCTAGCCCTTGATAACTTCGAAAAGCATAAAGCTGATCCAAGCCACCCATATGACCAAGTTGTACGCTATACCCATGCAACTGGCAAAACAATCTGGATACGTTGCAAAGGACTGATCCTAAGAAATGATGATGGCCATCCTGAGAGAATGATAGGCTCACATATTGATATCACTGAATTCAAAGAAAGTGAGCGGCGTGCCATAGAAGCCCTCGAGGCCAGAGAGCAATTTTTTGCTCGGATGTCTCATGAAATCCGCACCCCACTATTCGGTATCCTCGGCATTGCAGGTACCCTAAAAAATGCGGTTGGCAATGAAAAAATAGCACAAGATATCAGTACAATACTGAGCTGTGGCGAGCAGCTACAATCATTGCTCAACGACATTCTCACTCTAGCAAAACTCGATGCTGAAAAGCTCTCCACCAGCATCGAAAAAGTTGCTTTAGATAATGTGTTCAGCCACATCCACGAGCTGTATGATGCTGCAGCCACAGAAAAAGAGCTCGACCTCAATGTCGATACTCACAATATTAAACACGTCTATGTGAAAACCGATAAAGTACGGCTGACACAAGTGCTTAGTAACTTAGTCAGTAATGCCATCAAATATACAAAAACAGGGTCAGTGACCGTTAAAGCACTATTGCAAAACCAAACATGCACCCTCTCTGTCATCGATACCGGGGTAGGTATTAAAGATGTCGACGCGATTTTTCAAGCTTATACGCAAGAAGATAACTCTTACGAAGGCATGGTCAGCGGCAGCGGATTAGGGCTAGAAGTCGTTTCACAACTGTGTGAATTACTCGACTACCAACTTAAGTTCGAATCAGAGCTTGGGGTCGGGACACAAGTTTCTATTTCTATGCCTGCAGATAAAATAAAGCCGCAAAGTGAAGAGCCTGAATCTGTAGCGCCAAAGCTGAACATCCCCACAATCGATCGCGTTTTAGTGGTGGATGATAATGCACTGAATTTGGTGATCACCAATAAAATGCTCAATACCTTTTGCAGCACAATAGAACAAGCATCTGACGGCTATGAAGCACTGCAAGTGATTAATAGCTCACCTCCATTTGATTTGATCCTGCTAGATATCAACATGCCTAAAATGAATGGCTATGAGGTGCTGGCCTTGCTCACTACCATGTCAATGTCTGAGTCTACCCGCATCATTATGCTCTCAGCCGATGCTTATGAAGCAACCCAGCAAAAATGCCTTGAACTTGGGGCGGATGGGTACCTAACCAAGCCATTTACTCAACAAGAGTTGATCGAAGCACTCTCATCCACTAATACTGAGACATAACTTTTTCGCCTATGCAGCCACTTAAGTATTTACTATTTGCCCTTGTGATCTCAACCCTGACCTACTTTTTAGGCAGTCACTCAGCTCGAGCACAAACCCTGACAATTACCATTGGTGAATACCCACCTTACTCGGGTAAAAACTTGATTGAACAAGGGCTTGTACCACAGATCATACGTAAAGCATTTGCAGAAAAAGATATTCAGATAAAGTTTGTCTTCATGCCTTGGGCACGCAGCTTTAAAGAGTCTGAAAAAATAAACTATGACGCGTCCGCTTTTTGGTTTTGCACAGAGAAAAGGCAACAAGACTATTTTTGTAGTACCGCATTATATGAGGAAACAGCGGTGTTTTTTTACAATAAAAGTAACCCTGTGCCACCTTGGCGTACCTTACAAGAATTAGATAAATACCGCATAGGTGCGACGCGAGGTTATAGTTATACTCAAGAGTTTTGGCAATTGGCGAAAACAGGCTCACTAGATATCAACGTCATGACCCGAGATGAACAAAACTTATCTATGCTCATCAAAGGCAGAATTGATCTCTTTCCGATGGGCTTACTTCCTGCTAGGTACCTATTAGACCAAAAGTATCCGCAGGAAAAACATCAACTCAGCTACCATACGACACCTTTAATGACCGGCACGCTACATCTGTTATTTCCAAAAAACAAAGAGGACTCAATCGCGCTACTCAAGGTCTTTAATGATGGCATGCAAAAGATCATGCACAGTGGTGAATATCAAGCTATCTTGTCCAAAAGTCAGAGTCGCTAGCATATGTATACGACGGCAGCCACAACTCCCCTTCGCTAGATTACAACCAAAGGTACCTAAAATTCAGCCTCACAATGCGCACAGTACACAGTAACCCACAGATAAAAAATAACTTTTTAAGAAAAAAGGCATAATTAACAATCAAATTCATGAAGCAATATCATGTGATTTGAAATATATAGTTAAGCTGTGCGGTCTATAGAGGTAATTATTTTTATTGGAAATTCAAATGCAACATAAAATACTGATAAATTTGGTGACCGGATTATTGGCATTTAGCCTTTTTGTTTTCGGGTTATCCATGATGCTGGGTGGCAATGATCGATATGTACACACAATACTGCAGTTTTATGCCCTTGATACCGCCATATCACAAATGCTTGCAGCTCAACTACTCGGCGGGGTAATTGTCATTATTAGCGCGTTATTGGTTTATCAGCAACCAACATCAAAAAAAGCGGCTCTAATCGGTGTTAGCACCTTTGCAACGCTCTTTTTAATCACTTTATTGGGAGAGGCTCGCTGGATAAATTCGTTAGGTGGCTTTCCGGTGATCGGTTCTGGGCAAGGCATCATTAAGTACTTTGCGTTGTTGCCCATTGTGATGTATCTATTTTTGCGTGATAAATTCACGGCATATCAGCATCAATGGCTCAATTTTTTCCCTGTTGCGCTGGTATTGATATGGATAGGCAGTATGAAATTCTTCGAGTTTGAAGCCAAGGGCATCGAAATGCTGTTAATTCACTCACCTCTGATGTCATGGATGTATGACCTACTGTCTCTGCAAATGGCGTCAAATTTAATTGGCATATACGACTTATTCTTTGCTGGCCTTTTAGCATTCGCAATTGCGCATCAAAGTTTACTTTTACTCAGAGCAGCTGTTTTTGGGTGTGGTGCCGTATTTATCGTCACGCAAACTTTTTTATTTACAACACCAGACGCGCTCAGCGCAACCACACTATTGACGGGAACAGGGCAGTTTATTATTAAAGATATTTGGTTTATCTGTAACTTATTAATAATCACTTGGCTTATGCATAACCAGCAATCTAATCCTAATCAGCCACACTCGTCGGTACCTGCGGCTGTTTAACTTTTACCAAATCTATGACATGTGCACAGTTGCGGCCAGCTTCTTTGGCCGCATACATTGCTCTGTCCGCATGATTCAGCAATATCTCTTCACTTTCATGTGTTTCTGGACGCATCACAGCTCCCCCGACACTCACTGACACAAACTTAGATACTTGTGAACCTTCATGATGAATTCTCAATTCCTGAACAGTTGAAAGACAATGTTCACAAAACAAATCTATATGCTCTGTATCCGGCAGAATAAATACAAACTCCTCCCCCCCGATACGCGCAAACACGTCGCAAGAGCGTTTTGCTAAATCGTTTAATGCTTGTGCTACACGATGAAGGCACTCATCCCCCATAACATGCCCATATCGATCGTTATACTCTTTAAAATAATCTATATCCACGACTAACAAACTGATAGGGCTAGCAATGCGCACAGCACGGCGCCACTCCTTTTGCAACTGCAAATCAAAATAGCGACGATTTGAAACCTGAGTTAACCCATCTACTTGAGTTAAAACCAGTAAGCGCTCATTGGCTTTATCCAATTCATGTGTTTTTGCTCTTACGGCTTGTGCGATGGCAACCTGTTTACGATAAAGTAAGCGAACATAAAGCAAGGTGAGTATTGTAGACAAAACGCCAATGATTAATACAATCAAAGGCATCGAAGAAGTGCGACTTTGAATAAACTGCGCTGTCGGTACCGCACTGATCCGCCAATCTCTACCCCAAACCTCAACCCAAATCGATTGCGGCGAAAATGACGAAGTCATATTGCCATGGCGATGTAATACATGCACGGTCGAAGGATCAGTCATATCTTCAATTAAAAATTCAATATCTCCTTCATTTTTCCCCAACTTTGATAGCATGATAAGCGCTTGCACTTTAAATACACCGACCACAAAACCAAGAATATGCTCTCTTTTTTCCAGCACAGTCACTGGCTGATCTTGATACACTGGGCGCATAGCTAAAAATGCATTTTGCTCTTTTGGGTCTTGAACAAGTTTAATGCTCGAAGTGGCTAATGGTAAAGCTAAGTCTCTTGATGCCTGAATGATTGATTGCCGACGAGTGTCGGACAGAAGGTCAAAGCCAAGTGCAATTTCATTGCCATATATTGGTTCTACAAACTGGACAGGGTAGTACTCTTTTCGTTCAGCAGCTCTTTTCATCACCCCAGAGGGCTGACGCTCTGTGATAGAAAAGTGCGTATAATTTCTAAGGCCTTGTTGCTCGAATTGCGCTCTGTCTGAGTGGAATACTCTTGGCGCCCACTCTAAAGCTTGGATCCCTACATGCGTGGTGAGTAACTTTGCGGACACTTTTCTAAAAAGTGGTTTGTTTGCTGATGGCTGTGTTTCAAATAATATGGCTAAACTATGCAATGTTGCCAAACGGCTCAATACACTTTGTTTGAATGAATCAACACGCAATACATATTCACTTCTAAACTCTTGCGATATTAAACGTTGCTGATCAAAGTGCAGCACGTATGCCGATACCAAAGTAAAACCAAACCCAAATATGACCACCAGCCCCTGTAGCAACTTAGCATAATGACGATGAGTTAAATCCATATTTGCGCCCCGCATCCCTGACTCAACAAAGTATAGATAAGCCAGTTAAAATCGCTACATTTAAAATAAAGATTTATCATGACACGTCGCTAAGCGTAAGCACAATTCATTCGGCAGATACTCGCATCTCTGCTATTATCGCTAACTTGCGGTACCACTATCGCTCACCATAAGATTAAAGCAAAGGCCGAGCTGTATTTTGGCCAAACAGAAGAGAACTTGCATGAATTTTTCCCAACTTGGGCTATCTCAAGTACTGTTAGATACACTCCAATCTAAAGGTTATCAATCACCTACACCAATACAACAGCAAGCGATCCCCGCAGTACTTGCTGGCGAGGATGTGATGGCGGCGGCGCAAACAGGTACAGGTAAAACAGCGGCGTTTACCTTGCCGCTCATCGAACAGCTACTAACCACCCAACAACCTCACGCCAATCAAGCTCGAGTTTTAGTCTTAGCGCCTACACGGGAACTGGCGATACAAATATCTGAAAGCGTCGAAACATACAGCAAAGGTACCCGTCTTCGTAGCACAGTTGTATATGGTGGAGTGAAAATAAACCCACAAATGATGCGCCTGAGAAAAGGGGTCGATATCTTAATCGCCACACCAGGTCGTTTACTCGATTTATATCAGCAAAATGCCGTTAAATTTAATGAGCTCAGCGCTTTAGTTTTAGATGAAGCCGACCGTATGCTCGACATGGGCTTTATTCATGACCTAAAGAAAATAATTAGCCTATTGCCACATAAACGCCAAAACCTACTTTTTTCTGCGACTTTCTCAGATCCAATTAGAGCACTGGCAAAAACGTTGTTTTCAGCACCTGTCGAGATTTCTGTTGCCGCCGAAAATACCGCAGCTAAATCAGTCATTCAAAGTGCATATGCACTGGATAAACCACAAAAAAATAAGCTGCTTAGTCATTTAATTTTAAATAAAAAATGGCAACAAGTACTGGTTTTTTGTCGAACCAAACATGGGGCAAATCGACTGGTTACTTATTTAGAGAAAAACCATATCAGTGCAGCAGCAATACATGGCAATAAATCTCAAGGGGCGAGAGTTAAAGCGCTTAATGGCTTCAAAAATGGCGAAATAAATGTGTTAGTTGCAACTGACATCGTGGCTCGCGGCCTTGATATTAGTGAGCTGCCCTATGTTGTAAATTATGATCTGCCCAATACCTATGAAGATTATGTTCATCGTATTGGACGAACTGGCCGAGCAGGAAGCGAAGGCATAGCCGTATCATTTGTAACCGCAGCAGATGCCGATGACCTCTATGGTATCGAGCGCTTTATCGGTGCATTGATCCCTCGAGCAGAAGAACCTGGTTTTATCGCACAAAACCCAGTTCCAGAGAAGGAACTCGATACACGTCCATTGAAACCGAAAAAACCGAAAAAGCCAAAAAAGAAAAAACCTGCTCCAGAGGAATCCGGGAAAACGGCTAATACTTCTAAAAAACCTGTGTCAACGGCAAACAAGAGCCAAACGAGGAATAGAAAGCCACAACAAAATAAAAAGCAGGGTCACCAAAATAACGCCATCTCTAAAGAGAGTAAGCGCACCTCAACACAAAGAAACCGCCCAAAAAATAAAACCAATCAATAATGCCTATCTATATACGCTGAGTGAATGCTCAGCGTTTTCATCAGGAGCTAGCATACAACACGATAAGCTGTCTGCCTTAGCAACAACAATGAAAAAACCAGGACTCTGCGTCCTCAATTATTGTTTGTGCCTACGTGATATTAATGATGCTCATCATCCATCAAACATGAGGGGGGGATCAGAACTTAAGAAAGTTTGGCATAAATGCATTGCCACAACAGGGCTTATTGCTGGAAAAAGAATAAAAGCCAGTACCGCGCTCCTTGCGGTCATATGACAACGACCCATTACAGTCTCTTTTGCATATGTGGCAACCTTCCTTGAAATTAGCAAACATCCCCAGATTCAACTCTCAGTAACACCAATTTAAACTTGGCCTTACTACTTTTCCCCTACATGGGAGGGAAATATACTTTTCTCGTATTTATAGCTGGCTTATTCTTTTATTTATATTCACTTACGAGGAATTCGTGCATCCTAGCTGACTCACTGCATCCTAGCTGACTCACTGCATCCTAGCTGACTCACTGCATCCTGGCTGATTCCTGCATCCTGGCTGATTCCTGCATCCTGGCTGATTCCTGCATCCTGGCTGATTCCTGCATCCTGGCTGATTCCTGCATCCTGGCTGATTCCTGCATCCTGGCTGATTCCTGCATCCTGGCTGATTCCTGCATCCTGGCTGATTCCTGCATCCTGGCTGATTCCTGCATCCTGGCTGATTCCTGCATCCTGGCTGATTCCTGCATCCTGGCTGATTCCTGCATCCTGGCTGATTCCTGCATCCTGGCTGATTCCTGCATCCTGGCTGATTCCTGCATCCTGGCTGATTCCTGCATCCTGGCTGATTCCTGCATCCTGGCTGATTCCTGCATCCTGGCTGATTCCTGCATCCTGGCTGATTCCTGCATCCTGGCTGATTCCTGCATCCTGGCTGATTCCTGCATCCTGGCTGATTCCTGCATCCTGGCTGATTCCTGCATCCTGGCTGATTCCTGCATCCTGGCTGATTCCTGCATCCTGGCTGACTCACTGCGTCCTAGCTGATTACTAACTCAATCTGACTCACACAAAACTCCATCAAATCCATCTAGGTCTAGCGATTCATCCTCCAAATTACTTTTGCGTCCATACAAAAAATGGAGGTGAATCACACTACCAAGTGCCCACTCCTTGCTGCGGCTCTCAAGTTATAAAAATGTGTATCAAACACCAACAACTAAATGATTACTTTTTTATAACTTAAAAAGTAAGCAATAGAATCAATAATTTAAAAAATTAAAAATACAAAAAATTTAAATGTAGAGTTTTATACAAAAACATTGGCGCTGTAAATTAAGGCATTTTTTGCGTGGGGGGCATTGTATATATCGGGTTCAGTGCAAACTTAAAGCTGAAGTGATTATGACTGAACCCAAATGGAGCTTATGGAGTGTGACTATCTACTGCTTTTCTCAGGGTCCGATGGGTCATAGCAGTCTCGAAATACACTACAATATTCAGGCTCCGACGGACTAGTTGCATATATAGGTACAGACATTAGCGCGAGAAGCACAGCTAAGCTAAGAAGTTTATTAATTTTCATTATTTTTCTCATATTTTTATGTGTTTATGGGTAAGAAGTAAGAGCATTATTTAAAGTACAGCTGCTGTATTGCAGAGTCATTTATTTGCACTGATAAATATACGATGTGGCTACCTTGTGGATTTACAGAGATCCTTGGGTACAAACTAAAAAACATATCCTCAATCACGGTGTGTTCCCGAGTTTCCAAATCAATGTGATGTACATAGCTCTTTAAATAGTCAAAATCAGACCATATGATGCCATTTTGCTTTACATGCCATCGAGCAATTGACTCAAAGTTAATGGGATAGCCTAGCGGCTCAATGATCTCTAGATCAGGGGTTAAAAGGTATAAGTCTCCATCATCGTTTGCTGCAACAAAGCCATTTTTGGTGGGCCTGATAGACTTAAAATTACGCAAAAACACTTCTTTGGTAGCGCTTTCAATATCATACTTCTGAATTTCCCACTCACCACCAACCTTTACACCAAACAATACAGATTTATCATTTTGATAAAACACACCATCACTTGATGAACTCGAATCAGCCGTAAAGTACTCTAACCGTCTATTTTTCAGGGATAATATCGCGAGACGGTGTTTTTCTTTTACTAATAATTGCTCATTAGTGCTCGCAACAGCCAATAGTTCTAATATATCTTTCGTCTCAAAATACGTGGTGAGTTGGTCATTTTTAATATTAAAATGGCCCACATGATTCACATCATTTTTTCTAAACCTAACCCATCTCATTTTGTCATCGGTGGGATCGAACATCATAGAAGTCACTTCAGGCAGAGTATTGATCACCCTACTTACCTCGCTCGTATTCGTCAGAGCACGCTCAATGTACAACCGATCGGCACGTTCTTTAGATCTTCGTATCGCTACAACATCACCAACTTGAGAAGCAGCTATGTCCCATATTAATGAGCCTGGATTATCACGCACCTGTTTACTTTCACCAGTCCTAGCATTGATTATATGAAGCCCATCATTATCTAGCAGCAGTATGTTATTGTTACTGAGCCATACAGCGCGCACAGCCAACCCATTTTTAGTACTCAACACTTTATCTAACTGCGTGTCGAAATCATGTACAACAAGAGATGACTTCCCAGATTGTAGTAGTAATTTTATTAACTTGGTTTTGTCTGGAGAAACGCTACTGGTGATAATATGTTCATCACTATTTGTCGGAGTGAAAAGCCTCGTCAACTCAAGAGATTCAAGATCTAATGCGTAAAGCATCATGGCAGATCCGGCATCATACCGAATTTTTATTAACACTTCAGATTGCGTCCTGCCAACTATGGCATCACTAACCCAGTATTTATCCTTGAGCAATGTCACCATTGCACTTTCAGGCTCAGATACTGTCAGTGGCAATAGCTTTAATGATGAGGCACCTAAGACTAAATCGCTAAATACCAGCACCTTATCATTCTGTGCGAAGCTGGGAAAACGTGCATTGGTGGCTTTGGTTGTTAGTTTGCGAGTAGTCCCTTCTTGCTTATCGAAAATATAAACTTGATGCGATTCATTCTCGGCGTGTCGACCTGTGAAAGCAACAAATCGACCATCCGATGACAAGGCTATCTCTTTTTTTTCACCATTAAATTCGGTGAGCGACTCTTCACCCGTAAATTGAGAACCATCATTTAAATTAATATTTAAACTGAGTAGGCAAATTATGAAAAGTATAAACGCGCCCGCTCCCCACCTAATCATACTATGCCGTTTTTTGTGTAAGAACTTTACTTCGGGTTTTGTCGTTTCTAATGATTCACTGTGTTGAACGGGGGGATCTACAGGATCGGCTGCTGCTGGATTTGTCGTTGAGCAATCGATAATATTGCTATCACAAACGAGTTTATAACCTCGCTTTGCAACTGACTTGATGTATTTAGGGTTATTTAAATCATCATCTTTTAAGATTACGCGTAGTTTTTTTACCGTGCCTCTCACAGCTGTGTCAGTTACAACACGATCTGTCCAAACTTGTGAATGTAATTCTTCGACTGTTACATAGCGGCCACGACAATCATGGAGATATAATAATAACTCCATAACTTTAGGTTCTATCGAGATTTCTTCACCGTCGAAAAAGAGCAAACCTTGCCCTAAATCAATCACAAAATCACCCAGTGAAGCTTTAATACTATCCTTTTGCAACCAACTATTCCCAACTAAAGTTTTACGTACAAGATGGATTAAAAACCAGCACCAATAATGCTAAATATGTAAATATTTATAAAAACTACGGCCTAGTTAGTGTATCAAGGAAATCCTTGATAATTCAACCTAAACAATGCATCCTCAAGTTGAAAATCTCTTTATAAATATATAGTTATATTAATAGTCATTTATACTAGCAAACCAAAAACATATAAATTAGTACTTAATAAACATTCACTTAAGATATTTTTTAGTGAGTGATACGCATTAAAATTATAAAATTTCAAAATAGATTTTTATTGACACTTTTTCACAATCCAACCTTAACTAAATCATCACTTCGTGTGATTACAACTAAATTACATGCAAAAAAAAGGGACAATACAGAGAGGATGATGAGAAAATAAAGCGCTCATTATCTTGAGCGCTATCTACTACGACACTATCTTTATTTGCCGTAAATATCTATCAACCCTTCAGTGAGCAGTAAAGCAAATACGCTAAAGTGGGAGGCATTTGAGATAACTTTGTAGCCATAGTCAAAATTTTGATACTGACGCTTATCTAATATATCAACAAACGCTTTTAGATCTGTAACCATCGCTCCCTCATTACCACCTATATAATAGCGAGCGATTGCAGGTAGAGACTCATTATGTTCTGCATAGTGTCTTTCCATTTCAAATATAACTCGATTGTCATACCAAAAGGATGGGCTGCCTAATATATAGGATTCAAATAAGCTAGGTTGATGTAAAAGAATATAGGTGCCTAGCAACCCGCCATATGAATGACCGACAAACGTTTTCCGAGATTCATCGACACGAAATGAGCGAATTATCAAAGGGAGTACTTGCTTATCTATAAACTTCACATAGCGATTAGCCTGTCCAGATACTTGTTGAGCCTCCTTAGAGTGCCCACCCGTTTCATCAGGTGCAAACGTAGGAGTATAATCACGGGTCCTGCTTAACAGAGGATTTGTACCCTGCGAATATGAAATACCTACGACAATCACTTCTTCAATATCGCGACCTTCAATTAAATGCAAAATCCCACTCGCTGTGGCTATGGAATAACTCGTATCATTGATTAACACAAGTGGATAAGTGCGCTTTGATTTGTTATAGCCCTTTGGTAGTCGTACATACAGTTCATAATTTTGTAGATTAAATTTGGATGTAATTTTTAGTGTTTGAGTATTGTGAATAGTAAACCGATCGCTTGCATAAGCTTGTGTTAACAATATTGACGATATAAAACTCAGAACAACAAATAACCACTTATACATTCTTGCTAATTCTCCTTTAGAACATGATTTAAAGCTAATTTAGATTGGTACGAGATCGTGCTACTTTTTAATTGCGCTTCAACACGTGCCACAGTTTGTAAAAACGCCGTCAAGTTAGGACCTGAGAGTGGCTCCGAATCAAAATTAGATGTGTTAAGCGTTAATGGGTTAATAGCACGGCCATTTTTATGTAATTCATAATGTAAGTGAGGTGCCTGTGATAATCCTGTGCTACCAAGGTAACCAATGACATCTCCTTGGCTAACCAGTTGGCCTGATTTAATACCTTTAGCAAAACTTTGCAAATGGGCATATAAGGATCGATAACCATTGGCGTGCTCAATCAACACTCGATTGCCAAAACTTCCGCCCCAATTTGCTTTGATCACTTTCCCATCACCTGCCGCAAAAATGGGAGTACCAACCGCAGCACCAAAATCTAACCCTTTATGAAGTCTTGTATATCCTAATATTGGGTGTTTTCTATGGCCAAATCTTGATGAAAGCCGAGCTCCATTCAGTGGTGTTTTTAATAAGAAGTTCTGCACCGAGCGGCCATCTGCATAATAAAATTGGCCTTGAGACTGCAGGTCCTCTTCATAGTAATATAGAACATGTTCGCGACCCGACACCGTCAGCTTTATAAACGCAACGTCATGATTGGCACTTTTTTTCGATAGTGGGTTTAACTCATGCAATTCAGTGGATTGATAAAGTACTTCAAATACATCCGTATCTTGAAGTGCTCTTTGAAAGTCCACTCGATGAGACAGCACAGTAATGGCTTTTTGAATAACTTCTACCTCTACTCCCACATCAACCGCACTGCTATATAAACTGCGACCGACAATGCCTTTGACATGCTTATTTACCAATTCAGTTTCTAAAGTAGATTCAGTTATCTTCCAACGGCCTTCCTCTAAAGTCGCCGTAACAATCGTAGCGAAGCGCACACCGATTGAAAGTGCGACGAGTGCCCCTCGCTCATCTTGTGTCACTTGAATAGCTTTTCCTGTCGCCAGCTTATTCAGATCCAACCAAGGTTTCATATTGTGCACTAGCGCTACTCCCTGAGCAGCACTTACTCCAAAACGACGCAATACCCCGAGCAAACTCTCTCCCGCAGCTAGTTTTATCGTTTCGCGTGCCGTTTGCGCAGGCTCATGTTGCACAACCTCATTTGGTCTGGTGTGCACCTCTTCGACGACTACTCGCTGTGGATCTCCAACGCGTTCTGACACAGTCTCACTTACTTTTTCTGAGGTGCAAGCCCCCCCTACAACTAAGGCTGCAGTAATCAATATGCTATTTTTTATCATAGTTATTTTAGTTCTAGAATAGCCAACGGATTTATCCGCTGCTCCTGATGTAACAGTTCGAAGTGTAAATGTGCTCCAGTCACACGCCCCGTAGCGCCTAAAGTACCTAACGGACTTCCAGCTTTGACCTGCACGCCTTGTTCAACTGTGATCGTATCTAAGTGTGCGTATAAGCTTTGGTAACCATTTTTATGTTGTACAAGGACGACATTGCCTAAATTAGCAGATAGAGTAGTCGCATCTGCAATAACAACAATACCACTAGAGACCGCTTTGACTGGTGTACCAACAGGCGCAACTAAATCAATACCACCATGGGACTTGGAATGTCGAAACTCAGAGATATGACCATAATAAGAGCTGATCCGAAAATCAGTAAGCGGGTTCTGCCACTGCTCAGTTGCTGAGTATAATGCTGGCGCCGCTTTTATATTTACAATGCCCAATACAATCGAAACAAATAATAAAGTCGCAATGAGGTATACAGGCTTATTCGTTTGTGGCTGAATGATCTCCTGAAGCCTCAGTTTGTAGTCCTCTAAACTCAACGCGTCTGAAGAAAAGTTTGCGGTACTAGGCACCGTATTAGCAGCAATTGAACGCTTTAATACCGCCATCAGGGTTGTTGCATAGTGCTTTTTATTTATGTCATAACCCCTGAGCGTTTTCAAATCACAACGTAATTCCATGGCATGAATAAAGCCTTTTTCCATCTGCTTAATAAATGGGTTAAACCAAAATACACACCCTAATATGCTCCAAATTAATAGTGCAATGTGATCTTTATGCTGTATGTGCGTCACTTCATGGCACACTAAAGTATTCTGTTGTTCAGCGCTGAGCTGCGAAAAATAGCTCGGCAGCACAATTTTGCTATTACTCAGCCCAAATACAAAAGGAGAGCAGGTTATGGGTATTTGTACACAAGGTACCTTTGACATTGAATGTGCAAATGGCTCTGACGTAATTAATAAGCGCCGCATACTCAACCAACTCCTACAAAGGCCGTTTAGCCTTAGCATAGCTATAACCAAATAAACAGCAAAAATAATGTAAAGCAGCACATCAACGGAAAGCGGTATATTTTGCACAGACAACTGGCCAACCTGATGCTGTTTTTGTTCAATGTACCCACCAAATTCAAGCAGCACTTTTGGCACTTTTCCAATCTCAGAGCTTGAGCCCACTGGTAAAATAGGCAATACAGATAACCCCAATATCACCCACCATATTGTCGGTGTAGCTGGGTATTTTACGACTATATACTTACCAATATTAAGCAATAAACAGCTCGTCAATAGCCACAAAGCTAACATCATGAGCGGGCTGATTAGTGACCAATCCATGTTATTGTACCTATTCCTTATCTTGCTTATTCAGCTCTTCAAGTAATGACTCGAGTTCATCTAGTTCATCTTCTTGAATTAAACGACTGTCTGCAAACATTGCGACTGGCAACGGCCCATCCAATTCAAAAACTGACTTCGCAAACTCTTGTGCACACGCCGCCAGCGTTGGCATTTTATCTACTTCAGCAGTGAATATTTTTTTATTGCCTTGCTCGCCCACACTCAGTAAGCCTTTGTCAGCCATGCGCTCAAGCGTCTTTCGAGTAGACGAATAACTCCATGCAAATTCAGCTTCAATAGCATCATGGATCTCTCTGGCAGATCTCGGCTCTTTTTGCCAAAGCAATTTTAATATAACTAACTCTGTGTTATTTGGTTTCAACATATACCCCTCCTGTGACATATGTCGCACTTTAACACGCAACAAGGTGCGACACAAGTCGCACCTTGTTCGAAAAAGGAGTTTAATTGTCAGAACAGTCTGTTAAGATATATTGAGTTTATCTTTTGTTTGACTCAGAAATGTTTGTGAAACTGGGACTTCCAGGCCATTACTCATTAGTAAAATAAGCCGACGCCCTTCGCGCTTTGTTGCAGCCACTGCATTGGTAGAGACCCACCAAGAGCGGTGAGTCTGAAAACCGGGGTAACCATCCAATTGCTTAAGTGCATCTTTAAACCGCATTAAAAGCATATGACCCCCTTTGTCTGTGTGTACTTGCAGGTAATGATCATCCATTTGTAAACAGATGAGCTCCCCGCGTTTTTCAATAGGCAATTTGCTTATAAAGTCCATCAACATTTTCTGCTGTAATATCGTCGTTTCTGGTTGATCTAACTCTAAACGCTGTTGCTGATAAGTGATAACAGCGTTTTGCGCCACCACATAAGTCTTTGTCACGCTAATTAAGGTGATCACCCCACCGATAAACAAACAAGCCATAGTAGAAAAAGGAACTTTATCCCAATAATCTGATGACAATGAAAAAAACAGGTTAATGATAAATGGTGTGATAAGCCCCATAATTAAACTGGCACATAAAATTGACACCACCAAAGAGAGAACATTCTTCGCCTTCAAATTAGGTGCGATACTCGACAGCGCCGCTCTACCCAAAGTCAATGCAGGAGCATAAACCAGGTAACCACACATACAAATGGTTACCCAAAAGCCCAATGCATACACAAAACTTATGTTATCCATCCCAAAGGGTTTTAAAAAAGCCAGAAAGCATGCGAATAACAAAACAATAGTGCTATCAGAAGCAATATTACGAATTGTCCACCTTGAGCTTTCATCATGATTTTTATAGTTATTTTTTTTCATTTCACGATTCGCCAAAAAAGTATCTACTGAATAAGTCTAATCTACGAAGTACCTGCCTCATCCACGAAACTCATATTGTTCGCGGATAAAATCCATTCTATCGTTTTTATCAATCAGCGCAAATAAACACAGATAAAACAGATAGATAAGGAAGGATATATGAAGCCTCTAATCTCAACACTGGCACTATTGTGCACACCAGTCATGGCCAACCATCTCGAATTACAAATCAATAATGTCAGCAATGAATCAGGAAAAGTGTATATAGAATTGTTTAAAGGTGCACAGAACTATAAATCAGGTAAAAGTTATATCCAAAATATCATTCCTGCTAAAGCAGGTACGATAAAGACTAATTTCTCAGGCATAGAAAGTGGGGAGTACGTCATTCGTTTCTTTCATGACGGTAATGGTAATGCACAATTAGATACGAACTTCTTTGGTATTCCAACAGAAGGGGTTGGCTTTTCAAATAACGCAACTATGCAATTTGGACCACCAAAGTATCAAGACATGGCCATTACCATCAACAATGGCAACAACCTAGAAATCACCAGTATCAGCTACTAAGGGAGCACATTATGGACCGTCGGCAATTACTTAAAGGCATGCTTGCAGCTCCGATTGCACATGCGGCTATCTCAGCCCCTAGTCTCGCTGCTATGCAAGGCAGTGTATCTCACTTTGACCCGCTAAAGGTAAATAAGCAACGCTTTCTAGCTGCATTGGAGAAATATCCAGACTTAATAGGTGTACGTGGTACTGACTCTGACTTTTCACCTAATCAACTGAAAATAGAGGGCCAATTGCCAAAAGATCTGACAGGCTGCTTTTATCGAAACGGTCCAGCTCGGCACCAAAGAGCAGAGCAAAGGTATACCCACTTATTTGAAGGTGATGGCATGATCCATCAGTTTCAATTTGCAGAAGGAAAAGTACATCACCAAGGTAAGTTTACACAAACCAGTAAGTTTATAACTGAAGAGAAAGCCGGAAAATTTTTATTTTCTGGCCCCGATAGTAAACTGCCGAACAGCCTTGCAATCAACAACCCGGACTCAATTAATACAGCCAATACAAATGTGCTGCCAGTTAACGGGGAATTATGGGCGCTGTGGGAAGCCGGTTCAGCAACTGCAATTGATGGGAGCACACTGCAAACTAAAGGACTTATTAACCTCGGTGAAGGCACGCAGCATCAAAACAGTTTGAAAGGCTTGCCCTTCTCAGCGCACCCGAAAGTGGAGGCGGATGGTACGATATGGAATTTTGGCTATGCACTAAGTGGTCATATAGTTTTATACCAGCTCAATAGCCAGGGCAAACTGGAAAATGTAGGAATGGTAAATAGCGGGTTTACTGGAGGAATGGTGCATGACTTCTTAATTACTGAAAAGCATATTCTCCTTTTATTACCTTCACTAAAAAGAGATAGAACGATAGCAGGACAATTTTCATCTATTCAATTTGCACCAAAGCAGGCAATGGAAGTGCTCCTTATCAGTAAAAGTACTTTGAAGGTCGTAAAACAATATAGCTTGGATCCTGGGTTTGTTTTTCATTTTGGCAATGCATGGGAAGATAGCAATGGCAACATCTCATTTGATGCAAGCTTATATCCTAATGGGGATGTGCTGAATCAAATGACCTCGATGATGCAAGGAGAACGTAATATACCGATATCACCTGCAAAGACAGTCGTATTTAGCTTATTACGAAATGGCAAAGTGAGCTCATACACCATCGATGGCATCAGTGAATTTCCTCGTATATATAATGCATTAACCGGTAAAAGGAATCGTGATTTATTTACTTTGTCATCCATAGAAAGCGACGTTTGGAGCGACAGCGTTAGGAGAATCAATTTGGACAATGATAGTCTGGATATTTTCACTTACGGTAAGGACTATCTAGTAGAAGAGCATGTATTAGTGAATACTAAAGGAAATACCAAAGGTGATTATTTAATAGGTACTGCGCTACATATTCCAACAAAACGTACTTGCCTAAATATATTCAACGCACAAAACCTATCAGCTGGACCAGTTTGCAGGGCTTGGTTACCCTACGCTATTCCGTTAGGGTTTCATGGAAACTTCTTAGCAAGTTGATTAACAAGCAAAAGGTTAGGACAGCGAACACAGTGAGTACGCTCTTTTTGCGCAAGGTGATTATCGTGCGAAAGGTTTATGACACAGCGCGCAGCGCTGCCATTCTTTTCGCGCAAGGTGAAATGAACCATTTTAACCGCTGCTGAGAAACTGAATTTCAAAGGAGTAAAGGGTTAAAGCGGTGAAGGTTGCTCCCTTCACCTTACGCTATCGTATAAAAGGTTAGCGACAGCGAACGAAGTGAGTACGCTCTTTTTGCGCAAGGTGATTATCGTGCAAAAGGTTAGCGACAGCGAACGCAGTGAGAGCGCTCTTTTTGCGCAAGGTGAAATAAGCCGTTTTAGCTGTTGACGAGGGACTTAAACGCAAAAAACCCGCTGCATTTCTGCAACGGGTTTCTTTAATTGGGCCCTGGCAATGTCCTACTTTCACATGGGAAACCCCACACTATCATCGGCGCTATTTCGTTTCACTACTGAGTTCGGCATGGGGTCAGGTGGTTCCAAAATGCTATGTTTACCAGGAAATTCTGTGTGCAAGATGTTTAAAACACCTTACTAAAATCTGGAAGCGTAATTAAATTCTTATCGTCTACTTTCTATTCTTAACTTCTAACAAGCTTAAAACCACTTTGGCGTTGTATGGTTAAGCCTCACGGGTAATTAGTACGAGTTAGCTCAATGCCTCACAGCACTTCCACATCTCGCCTATCAACGTTGTAGTCTTCAACGGCCCTTCAGTTAACTCTAAGTTAAAGTGAGAACTCATCTCGAGGCTCGCTTCCCGCTTAGATGCTTTCAGCGGTTATCGATTCCGAACGTAGCTACCGGGCAATGCTATTGGCATAACAACCCGAACACCAGCGGTTCGTCCACTCCGGTCCTCTCGTACTAGGAGCAGCCCCTCTCAATTCTCAAACGCCCACGGCAGATAGGGACCGAACTGTCTCACGACGTTCTAAACCCAGCTCGCGTACCACTTTAAATGGCGAACAGCCATACCCTTGGGACCGACTTCAGCCCCAGGATGTGATGAGCCGACATCGAGGTGCCAAACACCGCCGTCGATATGAACTCTTGGGCGGTATCAGCCTGTTATCCCCGGAGTACCTTTTATCCGTTGAGCGATGGCCCTTCCATTCAGAACCACCGGATCACTATGACCTACTTTCGTACCTGCTCGACGTGTCTGTCTCGCAGTTAAGCTGGCTTCTACCATTACACTAACCGTACGATGTCCGACCGTACTTAGCCAACCTTCGTGCTCCTCCGTTACTCTTTGGGAGGAGACCGCCCCAGTCAAACTACCCACCAGGCACTGTCCTCAATCCCGATTAGGGACCTAAGTTAGAACATCAACACTACAAGGGTGGTATTTCAAGGTCGGCTCCACACAATCTAGCGACTGTGCTTCAAAGCCTCCCACCTATCCTACACATGTAGGGTCAATGTTCAGTGCCAAGCTGTAGTAAAGGTTCACGGGGTCTTTCCGTCTAGCCGCGGGTACACAGCATCTTCACTGCGATTTCAATTTCACTGAGTCTCGGGTGGAGACAGCGTGGCCATGGTTACACCATTCGTGCAGGTCGGAACTTACCCGACAAGGAATTTCGCTACCTTAGGACCGTTATAGTTACGGCCGCCGTTTACCGGGGCTTCGATCAAGAGCTTCGACAAAAGTCTAACCCCATCAATTAACCTTCCGGCACCGGGCAGGTGTCACACCGTATACGTCATCTTACGATTTTGCACAGTGCTGTGTTTTTAATAAACAGTCCCAGCCACCTGGTCACTGCGGCTCTCGTTTGCTTATGGAGCAAGTCCTTCACAAACAAGAGCGTACCTTCTCCCGAAGTTACGGTACAATTTTGCCTAGTTCCTTCACCCGAGTTCTCTCAAGCGCCTTAGTATTCTCTACCTGACCACCTGTGTCGGTTTAGGGTACGATTCGATATAAACTGAAGCTTAGAGGCTTTTCCTGGAAGTAGGGCATCAACAACTTCACCACCGTAGTGGCTCGTCTCGACTCTCAGCCTTAGCGACCCGGATTTTCCTAAGTCACCAGCCTACAGCCTTTCACATGGACAACCAACGCCATGCTTGCCTAGCCTGCTCCGTCCCCCCATCGCATTTATACCAAGTACGGGAATATTAACCCGTTTCCCATCGACTACGCTCTTCAGCCTCGCCTTAGGGGTCGACTCACCCTACCCTGATTAACATGGGATAGGAACCCTTGGTCTTCCGGCGTGCGGGTTTTTCACCCGCATTATCGTTACTCATGTCAGCATTCGCACTTCTGATATGTCCAGCATGCCTCCCGGCACACCTTCAGCCACTTACAGAACGCTCCCCTACCCCGCGAACAAAGTTCGCAGCCGTAGCTTCGGTGGTATGTTTAGCCCCGTTACATCTTCCGCGCAGGCCGACTCGACTAGTGAGCTATTACGCTTTCTTTAAAGGATGGCTGCTTCTAAGCCAACCTCCTAGCTGTTTTAGCCTTCCCACATCGTTTCCCACTTAACATACACTTTGGGACCTTAGCTGACGGTCTGGGTTGTTTCCCTCTCCACGATGGACGTTAGCACCCACCGTGTGTCTCCCGGATATTACTTTACGGTATTCGGAGTTTGCAAAGGGTTGGTAAGTCGGGATGACCCCCTAGCCTTAACAGTGCTCTACCCCCGTAAGTATTCGTCCGAGGCTCTACCTAAATAGATTTCGGGGAGAACCAGCTATCTCCCGGTTTGATTAGCCTTTCACTCCTAGCCACAGGTCATCCCCTAACTTTTCAACGTTAGTGGGTTCGGTCCTCCAGTCAGTGTTACCTGACCTTCAACCTGCCCATGGCTAGATCACCGGGTTTCGGGTCTATACCCTGCAACTTAAGCGCCCAGTTAAGACTCGCTTTCGCTACGGCTCCCCTAAATGGTTAACCTTGCTACAGAATATAAGTCGCTGACCCATTATACAAAAGGTACGCAGTCACCCTCGAGGGGCTCCTACTGCTTGTACGTACACGGTTTCAGGTTCTATTTCACTCCCCTCACAGGGGTTCTTTTCGCCTTTCCCTCACGGTACTGGTTCACTATCGGTCAGTTGGGAGTATTTAGCCTTGGAGGATGGTCCCCCCATATTCAGTCAAAGTTTCACGTGCTCCGACCTACTCGATTTCACTTCAGATAAATTTTCGTGTACGGGACTGTCACCCTGTGTCGTCCAACTTTCCAGAAGGTTCCACTAATTACACTGAAGCTTAAGGGCTAATCCGATTTCGCTCGCCGCTACTTTCGGAATCTCGGTTGATTTCTTTTCCTCGGGGTACTTAGATGTTTCAGTTCTCCCGGTTTGCCTCTTACAGCTATGTATTCACTGTAAGATACCGCTGTGCGGTGGGTTTCCCCATTCGGAAATCTAAGTCTCAAGTGCCTCTTACTGGCTTGACTTAGCTTATCGCAAGTTAGTACGTCCTTCATCGCCTCCAACTGCCAAGGCATCCACCGTGTACGCTTAGTCACTTAACCATACAACCCAAAGTAGTTTCGTCGTTCTTTATCCTGAATGCTTCATTGCCATCAGATATTGCTTGGTCACATAGACGAGCTATGCTCCCGGCGACAATATCTTCGGCGGCTTCGCCTCAGAATAAATAACTTTGAACCTACGGCATATTTCAGCCAGTTGTAAGTCAAAGACAGTTTTAACTTCGCCAGAAGTTAAGTAATACTAAAGTAGACGCTAATTAATCAACTAAATGATTAATCGGCATTTTCTTTCGAAAACTCTGAATAACAATTGCTTGTTATTCGAGAATTTAATTATCAGCTTTCCAAATTTTTAAAGAGCAAGAGAATAACTTCTCAGAGTTAAAAACTCTCAGTTTATTTAAACTGAAAACTAAGTAAGAGTGTTTATCTTTAAGAAGTGGTAGTAAAGTGGTGGAGCTAAGCAGGATCGAACTGCTGACCTCCTGCGTGCAAGGCAGGCGCTCTCCCAGCTGAGCTATAGCCCCACATTACTAGGAATACATTGTTTGTTTACACTTCTTTTTGAGGCAAGGCTTTAAGCGAGGACGTTTAGTGTTTTCTAAACGACGAGCTTAAAAACGCAGCATCGGAAAGAAGTGGTGGGTCTGAGTAGACTTGAACTACCGACCTCACGCTTATCAGGCGTGCGCTCTAACCAGCTGAGCTACAGACCCAAACAATGTTGTGTTCTCTAATTCTAATCAACAATCATCTGTGTGGACACTTCGAACAAATCTGTTCTAAATCGTTAAGGAGGTGATCCAGCCCCAGGTTCCCCTAGGGCTACCTTGTTACGACTTCACCCCAGTCATGAATCACTCCGTGGTAAGCGCCCCCCCGAAGGTTAAGCTACCTACTTCTGGAGCAACCCACTCCCATGGTGTGACGGGCGGTGTGTACAAGGCCCGGGAACGTATTCACCGCGGCATTCTGATCCGCGATTACTAGCGATTCCGACTTCATGGAGTCGAGTTGCAGACTCCAATCCGGACTACGACAGACTTTAAGTGATTCGCTTACTTTCGCAAGTTCGCAGCACTCTGTATCTGCCATTGTAGCACGTGTGTAGCCCTACACGTAAGGGCCATGATGACTTGACGTCGTCCCCACCTTCCTCCGGTTTATCACCGGCAGTCTCCTTAGAGTTCCCGACCGAATCGCTGGCAACTAAGGATAGGGGTTGCGCTCGTTGCGGGACTTAACCCAACATCTCACAACACGAGCTGACGACAGCCATGCAGCACCTGTATCAGAGCTCCCGAAGGCACCAAACCATCTCTGGTAAGTTCTCTGTATGTCAAGTGTAGGTAAGGTTCTTCGCGTTGCATCGAATTAAACCACATGCTCCACCGCTTGTGCGGGCCCCCGTCAATTCATTTGAGTTTTAACCTTGCGGCCGTACTCCCCAGGCGGTCTACTTAATGCGTTAGCTTTGGAAAAGTTGTCCGAAGACCCCAGCTCCTAGTAGACATCGTTTACGGCGTGGACTACCAGGGTATCTAATCCTGTTTGCTCCCCACGCTTTCGTACATGAGCGTCAGTGTTGACCCAGGTGGCTGCCTTCGCCATCGGTATTCCTTCAGATCTCTACGCATTTCACCGCTACACCTGAAATTCTACCACCCTCTATCACACTCTAGTTTGCCAGTTCGAAATGCAGTTCCCAGGTTGAGCCCGGGGCTTTCACATCTCGCTTAACAAACCGCCTGCGTACGCTTTACGCCCAGTAATTCCGATTAACGCTCGCACCCTCCGTATTACCGCGGCTGCTGGCACGGAGTTAGCCGGTGCTTCTTCTGTAAGTAACGTCACAGCTAGCAGGTATTAACTACTAACCTTTCCTCCTTACTGAAAGTGCTTTACAACCCGAAGGCCTTCTTCACACACGCGGCATGGCTGCATCAGGCTTGCGCCCATTGTGCAATATTCCCCACTGCTGCCTCCCGTAGGAGTCTGGACCGTGTCTCAGTTCCAGTGTGGCTGATCATCCTCTCAAACCAGCTAGGGATCGTCGCCTTGGTAAGCCATTACCTTACCAACTAGCTAATCCCACTTGGGCCGATCATAAGGCGAGAGCCGAAGCCCCCTTTGGTCCGTAGACATTATGCGGTATTAGCCATCGTTTCCAATGGTTGTCCCCCACCTTACGGCACGTTCCCAAGCATTACTCACCCGTCCGCCGCTCGTCATCTTCTAGCAAGCTAGAAATGTTACCGCTCGACTTGCATGTGTTAGGCCTGCCGCCAGCGTTCAATCTGAGCCATGATCAAACTCTTCAATTAAAAGTTTTTTGGTACCAAGTACCTGACTCAATGAATACTGATTGATAATTTCTTATAAAAGAAATAAATCGAATTGACTGTTATAGTCACTCAGTAAAATTGAGATTCTAATTCTTTTGCTCCTGAATCAAGAGCTGTTAGAACTCAATCTGTACGAGTGCCCACACAGATGATTGCTTCATATTTTTAAAGAACAGTGTAACTAACCCTTGGTTAGTTACCGCAGCGTTGCTGCGAAGTGGAGCGCCATATTAACCGCTTCACTTTTAAAGTCAACTAGAAAATTTAATTTATTTTTAATTAAGCTTTCAGTTTGGCTTTAACCTTTACTTTGGTTTGCGTTTTCTCTCGCAGCCCGCCGTGTCAGTGGATGCGCATTATAGGGGACTAAGATAATTGTGCAAGTATTTTTTAAAGAAAACTTATAAAAAAATTGCATTCGTTTAAATCCCAATCAAAACAGCCTGTTTTTGTATAATAAGTAATCCAATTATACTCTTTTTCAAAGAATAGGTATTAAGTCTATTTAGCTATAGAGAACCGATACATTTTTGCAAGTACTGCAACAGAGGTAAAATTAGCAAAGTATAGGTCGCATGAACTCCATGTGATTGTGCTCGGTCTTGCAAAAAATATCATTCAAGTCACAAAGGCCTCTAAACATAGCAAAGTTGTTTTTAATACAGCACAATTCCCATCCAAAGTGTACCAAATGATTGCTAACTTCCCTCCTAGCATATGGGTATGGAGGAATACCCCTTAAGCATGTTAAGCCCTATATAAGCAAACAAAAAACAGATGCCAATGATGCTATCGGAATTTCGATTGCTGCCATGTAACTTTTCTCTGGTAAAAAATATCGAGCAGCAGATTCTTCAAACGCTCATTGTAAGTTGTAAATCTTTAGATAAACAGCCTGCACAGCTAGGTAATCATATTAGGAGCTTATTTCATGATTACTCGCTCTAAGAAAGCATTGAAAGAGGCTTTGACTAAAAACTATGATTTACCAAAGTTATGATTTCACTTAATGAAGTTGATGCTTTAGGTGCAGCTGGGCTAATTGCCAGTTTGAGTCAAACGAAGCATTTTAAAAATGGCCGATGTGCCTCAGTATATTTAGGCGTTACCCCAAAACAATTTAGCAGTGGTGGTAAAACCGTGATGCTGGGGATTGATAAATGTACTGCACATAAACAGCTAAAGTCCTGTTTATTTTTGGGGGGCGCTGTCATACATTTCTAATCTACCGGAAAAGCCCAAGGCTTTGAAAGAGCAATGGCTCTTGAGGTTAGTTGCTCGTTCTGGTGTAAAGCGAGCTTGTATTGCGCAGGTGAATAAAAATATCAGAACTGCTTGGGCAATGTTAAAACAAGGTACGAATGACCAACCCGTTATGATTTAAAAAATATCTTAAAAAAAGTTCGACAACAATGTAATTAAAACGGTAAGACCAACCTTCTGAAAACCTGTTTCAACTTGAAGTGGTAATACACTAACGAAACGTTTAGGGAAGAAGGTGCGCCGCATAAATTAAAGGTTAGAGAGTAGCGCTCTCAAAAGAAACCTCATATACGCAAGCATCTTTAATTTTAAAAAACATGTTGTCAATCAAGTGGAGTCCATATACCAGTTCAGGACGACATAGTGAAAAAGGTGAATGACAACGAACGAAGTGAGAGCGCTCTTTTTGCGCAAGGTGATTATCGTGCAAAAGGTTAGCGACAGCGAACGCAGTGAGAGCGCTCTTGTTGCGCAAGGTGAAATAAGCCGTTTTAGCTGTTGACGAGGGACTTAAACGCAAAAAACCCGCTACATTTCTGCAACGGGTTTCTTTAATTGGGCCCTGGCAATGTCCTACTTTCACATGGGAAACCCCACACTATCATCGGCGCTATTTCGTTTCACTACTGAGTTCGGCATGGGGTCAGGTGGTTCCAAAATGCTATGTTTACCAGGAAATTCTGTGTGCAAGATGTTTAAAACACCTTACTAAAATCTGGAAGCGTAATTAAATTCTTATCGTCTACTTTCTATTCTTAACTTCTAACAAGCTTAAAACCACTTTGGCGTTGTATGGTTAAGCCTCACGGGTAATTAGTACGAGTTAGCTCAATGCCTCACAGCACTTCCACATCTCGCCTATCAACGTTGTAGTCTTCAACGGCCCTTCAGTTAACTCTAAGTTAAAGTGAGAACTCATCTCGAGGCTCGCTTCCCGCTTAGATGCTTTCAGCGGTTATCGATTCCGAACGTAGCTACCGGGCAATGCTATTGGCATAACAACCCGAACACCAGCGGTTCGTCCACTCCGGTCCTCTCGTACTAGGAGCAGCCCCTCTCAATTCTCAAACGCCCACGGCAGATAGGGACCGAACTGTCTCACGACGTTCTAAACCCAGCTCGCGTACCACTTTAAATGGCGAACAGCCATACCCTTGGGACCGACTTCAGCCCCAGGATGTGATGAGCCGACATCGAGGTGCCAAACACCGCCGTCGATATGAACTCTTGGGCGGTATCAGCCTGTTATCCCCGGAGTACCTTTTATCCGTTGAGCGATGGCCCTTCCATTCAGAACCACCGGATCACTATGACCTACTTTCGTACCTGCTCGACGTGTCTGTCTCGCAGTTAAGCTGGCTTCTACCATTACACTAACCGTACGATGTCCGACCGTACTTAGCCAACCTTCGTGCTCCTCCGTTACTCTTTGGGAGGAGACCGCCCCAGTCAAACTACCCACCAGGCACTGTCCTCAATCCCGATTAGGGACCTAAGTTAGAACATCAACACTACAAGGGTGGTATTTCAAGGTCGGCTCCACACAATCTAGCGACTGTGCTTCAAAGCCTCCCACCTATCCTACACATGTAGGGTCAATGTTCAGTGCCAAGCTGTAGTAAAGGTTCACGGGGTCTTTCCGTCTAGCCGCGGGTACACAGCATCTTCACTGCGATTTCAATTTCACTGAGTCTCGGGTGGAGACAGCGTGGCCATGGTTACACCATTCGTGCAGGTCGGAACTTACCCGACAAGGAATTTCGCTACCTTAGGACCGTTATAGTTACGGCCGCCGTTTACCGGGGCTTCGATCAAGAGCTTCGACAAAAGTCTAACCCCATCAATTAACCTTCCGGCACCGGGCAGGTGTCACACCGTATACGTCATCTTACGATTTTGCACAGTGCTGTGTTTTTAATAAACAGTCCCAGCCACCTGGTCACTGCGGCTCTCGTTTGCTTATGGAGCAAGTCCTTCACAAACAAGAGCGTACCTTCTCCCGAAGTTACGGTACAATTTTGCCTAGTTCCTTCACCCGAGTTCTCTCAAGCGCCTTAGTATTCTCTACCTGACCACCTGTGTCGGTTTAGGGTACGATTCGATATAAACTGAAGCTTAGAGGCTTTTCCTGGAAGTAGGGCATCAACAACTTCACCACCGTAGTGGCTCGTCTCGACTCTCAGCCTTAGCGACCCGGATTTTCCTAAGTCACCAGCCTACAGCCTTTCACATGGACAACCAACGCCATGCTTGCCTAGCCTGCTCCGTCCCCCCATCGCATTTATACCAAGTACGGGAATATTAACCCGTTTCCCATCGACTACGCTCTTCAGCCTCGCCTTAGGGGTCGACTCACCCTACCCTGATTAACATGGGATAGGAACCCTTGGTCTTCCGGCGTGCGGGTTTTTCACCCGCATTATCGTTACTCATGTCAGCATTCGCACTTCTGATACGTCCAGCAAACCTTACAGTTCACCTTCAGCCGCTTACAGAACGCTCCCCTACCCCGCATACAAAGTATGCAGCCGTAGCTTCGGTGGTATGTTTAGCCCCGTTACATCTTCCGCGCAGGCCGACTCGACTAGTGAGCTATTACGCTTTCTTTAAAGGATGGCTGCTTCTAAGCCAACCTCCTAGCTGTTTTAGCCTTCCCACATCGTTTCCCACTTAACATACACTTTGGGACCTTAGCTGACGGTCTGGGTTGTTTCCCTCTCCACGATGGACGTTAGCACCCACCGTGTGTCTCCCGGATATTACTTTACGGTATTCGGAGTTTGCAAAGGGTTGGTAAGTCGGGATGACCCCCTAGCCTTAACAGTGCTCTACCCCCGTAAGTATTCGTCCGAGGCTCTACCTAAATAGATTTCGGGGAGAACCAGCTATCTCCCGGTTTGATTAGCCTTTCACTCCTAGCCACAGGTCATCCCCTAACTTTTCAACGTTAGTGGGTTCGGTCCTCCAGTCAGTGTTACCTGACCTTCAACCTGCCCATGGCTAGATCACCGGGTTTCGGGTCTATACCCTGCAACTTAAGCGCCCAGTTAAGACTCGCTTTCGCTACGGCTCCCCTAAATGGTTAACCTTGCTACAGAATATAAGTCGCTGACCCATTATACAAAAGGTACGCAGTCACCCTCGAGGGGCTCCTACTGCTTGTACGTACACGGTTTCAGGTTCTATTTCACTCCCCTCACAGGGGTTCTTTTCGCCTTTCCCTCACGGTACTGGTTCACTATCGGTCAGTTGGGAGTATTTAGCCTTGGAGGATGGTCCCCCCATATTCAGTCAAAGTTTCACGTGCTCCGACCTACTCGATTTCACTTCAGATAAATTTTCGTGTACGGGACTGTCACCCTGTGTCGTCCAACTTTCCAGAAGGTTCCACTAATTACACTGAAGCTTAAGGGCTAATCCGATTTCGCTCGCCGCTACTTTCGGAATCTCGGTTGATTTCTTTTCCTCGGGGTACTTAGATGTTTCAGTTCTCCCGGTTTGCCTCTTACAGCTATGTATTCACTGTAAGATACCGCTGTGCGGTGGGTTTCCCCATTCGGAAATCTAAGTCTCAAGTGCCTCTTACTGGCTTGACTTAGCTTATCGCAAGTTAGTACGTCCTTCATCGCCTCCAACTGCCAAGGCATCCACCGTGTACGCTTAGTCACTTAACCATACAACCCAAAATGGTTTTACTTGGTCTTTGTCATTTATTCTGCCTTGCTTTCATAATTTACTTGGTCACATAGCACGCTATGCTCCCTTCGATAAATTACTCGGCGGCGTTGCCTAAATAACAAATCCTCGTCGTAAAATAGTGCATTACTACACTAGTTGTACGCTAAAGACAGTTTTAACTTCGCCAGAAGTTAAGTAATACTAAAGTAGACGCTAATTAATCAATTAAATGATTAATCGGCATTTTCTTTCGAAAACTCTGAATAACAATTACTTGTTATTCGAGAATTTAATTATCAGCTTTCCAAATTTTTAAAGAGCAATATTAATTAGCTTTAAAAGCTAACTAACAATCATCTGTGTGGACACTTCGAACAAATTTGTTCTAAATCGTTAAGGAGGTGATCCAGCCCCAGGTTCCCCTAGGGCTACCTTGTTACGACTTCACCCCAGTCATGAATCACTCCGTGGTAAGCGCCCCCCCGAAGGTTAAGCTACCTACTTCTGGAGCAACCCACTCCCATGGTGTGACGGGCGGTGTGTACAAGGCCCGGGAACGTATTCACCGCGGCATTCTGATCCGCGATTACTAGCGATTCCGACTTCATGGAGTCGAGTTGCAGACTCCAATCCGGACTACGACAGACTTTAAGTGATTCGCTTACTTTCGCAAGTTCGCAGCACTCTGTATCTGCCATTGTAGCACGTGTGTAGCCCTACACGTAAGGGCCATGATGACTTGACGTCGTCCCCACCTTCCTCCGGTTTATCACCGGCAGTCTCCTTAGAGTTCCCGACCGAATCGCTGGCAACTAAGGATAGGGGTTGCGCTCGTTGCGGGACTTAACCCAACATCTCACAACACGAGCTGACGACAGCCATGCAGCACCTGTATCAGAGTTCCCGAAGGCACCAAACCATCTCTGGTAAGTTCTCTGTATGTCAAGTGTAGGTAAGGTTCTTCGCGTTGCATCGAATTAAACCACATGCTCCACCGCTTGTGCGGGCCCCCGTCAATTCATTTGAGTTTTAACCTTGCGGCCGTACTCCCCAGGCGGTCTACTTAATGCGTTAGCTTTGGAAAAGTTGTCCGAAGACCCCAGCTCCTAGTAGACATCGTTTACGGCGTGGACTACCAGGGTATCTAATCCTGTTTGCTCCCCACGCTTTCGTACATGAGCGTCAGTGTTGACCCAGGTGGCTGCCTTCGCCATCGGTATTCCTTCAGATCTCTACGCATTTCACCGCTACACCTGAAATTCTACCACCCTCTATCACACTCTAGTTTGCCAGTTCGAAATGCAGTTCCCAGGTTGAGCCCGGGGCTTTCACATCTCGCTTAACAAACCGCCTGCGTACGCTTTACGCCCAGTAATTCCGATTAACGCTCGCACCCTCCGTATTACCGCGGCTGCTGGCACGGAGTTAGCCGGTGCTTCTTCTGTAAGTAACGTCACAGCTAGCAGGTATTAACTACTAACCTTTCCTCCTTACTGAAAGTGCTTTACAACCCGAAGGCCTTCTTCACACACGCGGCATGGCTGCATCAGGCTTGCGCCCATTGTGCAATATTCCCCACTGCTGCCTCCCGTAGGAGTCTGGACCGTGTCTCAGTTCCAGTGTGGCTGATCATCCTCTCAAACCAGCTAGGGATCGTCGCCTTGGTAAGCCATTACCTTACCAACTAGCTAATCCCACTTGGGCCGATCATAAGGCGAGAGCCGAAGCCCCCTTTGGTCCGTAGACATTATGCGGTATTAGCCATCGTTTCCAATGGTTGTCCCCCACCTTACGGCACGTTCCCAAGCATTACTCACCCGTCCGCCGCTCGTCATCTTCTAGCAAGCTAGAAATGTTACCGCTCGACTTGCATGTGTTAGGCCTGCCGCCAGCGTTCAATCTGAGCCATGATCAAACTCTTCAATTAAAAGTTTTTGAAACCGAAGTTTCGTGCTCAATGAATTCTGTATAAATTGACTATATAGTCACTCATAAGAAATTGAGACTCTAATTCTTTTGCTCCTGAATCAAGAGCTGTTAGAACTCAATCTGTACGAGTGCCCACACAGATGATTGCTTCATATTTTTAAAGAACAGTGTAACTAACTCTTGGTTAGTTACCGCAGCGTTGCTGCGAAGTGGAGCGCCATATTAACCGCTTCACTTTTAAAGTCAACTAGAAAATTTAATTTTTTAATTAAGCTTTCAGTTTGGCTTTACCCTGCACTTTGCTTCTTGCTTTTCAGCATGTTGCTCCGTGTCAGTGGGTGCGCATTATAGGGAGCTGAGGAAATTGTGCAAGCACTTTTTAAAGAAAACTTATAAAAACACATCTCTCGTGCAATTTTTGAACTAAACACACTAAAAATGTATATTAAGTATTCGTTTGTAGGTTTTTATCCCCCCTGTAGAGATTTAAATCATTAAACTCTACACTAGTGCTATCTTCTTTTTAGAGCCTTAAAATCATGTTAAGAACGTATAAAGGTATCGCCCCTAAGTTATCAGAAGGGGTATATGTAGATGAAAGCGCAGTTTTGGTTGGCGATATTAGTATTGGCAAGCATAGCAGTGTGTGGCCATTAGTGGCCGCACGTGGCGATGTCAATTATATTACCATTGGTGAACGCACCAATGTTCAAGATGGCAGCGTTTTACATTTAACACGTAAAAGTCAAACAAACCCTGAAGGTTACCCTTTGATCATCGGTGATGATGTGACTGTTGGCCATAAAGTTATGCTGCACGGCTGTAAACTAGGTAATCGCATCTTGGTCGGTATGGGTGCGATTGTCATGGACAATGTCACCGTTGAAGATGATGTCATTATTGGTGGCGGTGCGCTAGTCCCTCCTAATAAAACACTGGAATCTGGCTATTTATATGTTGGCAGTCCCGTCAAGCAAGCTCGCAAGTTAACAAACCAAGAGCTCGCTTTTTTAAAAGTCTCCGCGCAAAATTACGTAGAGCTTAAAGATGAGTATTTAGAGGAAAGTTAACTCTATTTCACCTGATGCCGAATAGCTTTCATCTTCTATGAGCTCTTCGGCTTGCATTTCATAATCAAACTGATGATTTCTAAAATGCACCAATGGTTCTTCTAACGTTGCAGGTACCGCAATCACACATGGCACTATCATGCCAGAAACCATGGCAGTAAAAACTAATCGACTAAGTGCAGCGTCAAAGTGAATATCATCATTAAATAAGACCGCTTGATTCATTATTATTTTACCCTTTCCAATACCGCTTCAATATTTGGAGATTTACCTCGCCACACAGTGTACGCTTCAGCAGCTTGCCCAACTAACATACCAATACCGTCAATCAGCTGACAATTTGAATTGTGTGTCGCTATCCAGTTTAAAAAACTCGTCTGCGTATCGCTATAAAACATATCGTAGCCCCAGCTTGTCTGAGCCACAACATTACTTGCAATATTCGGTATGTCACCGGTGACGCTCGAGGATGTCGAATTTATCACACCTGTGTAAGGTAAATGTGGGATTTCATTGAGTGCCACAGCTGTGACTTCACCATAAGGGGCAAACAGCTTCGCCAGTTGTTGAGCTTTTGACACCGTACGATTTGCTACTACGATGTATTTAACGCCAGCCTGTAATAATGGGTATATACACCCTCTTGCTGCACCACCAGCGCCCAAGAGCAAAATGACAGCATCTTGTAATTGCACTTGATGTCTCAGTAAATCAGATACTAGGCCAGCACCATCAGTATTATCACCTAATACTGTTCCATCATCTTGCCGCTTTAATGTATTAACAGCGCCAGCCAATTTTGCCCGCTCAGTTAACAGATCAGCATAATTAAATGCTTCTTCCTTGAACGGTAAAGTGACATTCGCTCCAAGTCCGCCATCTGCAAAGAACGCATTGATACTACTGACAAAGCCATCTACCGGCGCCAATATAGCGGTATAGTCAATCTGCTCATTAAGTTCAGATGCAAATTGCGCATGAATCTCTGGCGATTTAGAATGCTTTATCGGGTTACCAAAAACCGCGTATTTATCCATTTTTAGCCTAACAATAGTGATAGTGAATGAAGCAGTTAATAAAACGTATCTTTAATAAAGATGCAAGTGAAGATCCTAAGACATCGCAAAATCATCATGCACCTAACCCCGAACGCACGCCCTATGAATTAATTGGCGGAGACAAAGGAGCGCTCGCTTTAGCTAATCGCTTTTATGATGTCATGGAGAGTGACCCCTATGCCAAACCACTTTACGATATGCATCCGCTGCCTCTTGATAGGATCCGACAGGTATTTTTTGAATTCTTGTCTGGTTGGTTGGGCGGACCTGACTTATTTGTCGAAAAGTATGGCCATCCGCGCCTCAGAATGCGCCACATGCCGTTTACTATCAACCAAGACCTACGTGACCAATGGATGTATTGCATGGATAAAGCATTAGATGCAGAGATTGATAACCCACTACTGCGTGAGGGCTTAAGAAAGTCGCTTGCACAATTAGCAACACACATGATTAACCAAGACTAGCGTGCTATTTGTAATTTAACATTAGCGAAGTCACTTTTGCGCTGAGTCAAATAGTACGGGTTTATTCACACGCATAATGGATGCTTAATTTCTTTTAGGTGCGATGCGTGTGAAGTCTATTCAACATAAAATATATGCCCTGCTTGCTATTACTGGTGTGTTGGTACTCATAGCCAGTATCCTAAGCAATAGTAGTCAGCAAAAAAACCTCGCCGAGCAAACTGTCGAAACCAATATTCGGTTGCTGGCCGATAATTACTTCGATTCTATCAATACTATGATGCTCACCGGCACTATGTCTAATCGGCATATTCTCGGGGAAAAGCTCCGTAACCATGACAATATTGAAGATGCTCACATCGTGCGTGGAGAGCAAGTCAATAAGCTTTATGGCCAAGGAAATCCAAACGAATATCCACAAACGGATGCTGAGCATGCAGCCCTCAAAGGTGAAGAACTATTAGTCATCGAGCAAAGCGGTGATAAACGGGTAATGACTTACCTAAAGCCCATGGTTGCCAGTGCTGATTACAAAGGCACAAATTGCTTAGGTTGCCATCAAGCGCTAGAAGGTGACGTGTTAGGTGCGGTCAAAATCAGCTACTCTCTGAGCGATATTGATAATACTGTCGATACAAATACCGTTTTTAGTACTGCACTGCTAAGTACTATCTTTGCCACTGCATTCATCATTTTAGGTATCTTGTTCCGCAAATTGTTTATCGTTCGCCTAAAGCGGCTTGGCAAAACCATGCGCCTTGCTACCTCAAACCAAGATTTAAGTTTACGTATCGATGATGACATCGACGATGAGCTAGGTCGACTTGCTACTAACTTCAACAAAATGATGGCTGCCTTTAAAGAGAGCATTGCCGAAGTGTCCCGTTCATCAAAAATTTTGATCCATTCAGCAGAGCATATATACACCGCAGCTGAAACCACGGAAGAAGCGATACAAGCACAAAAACAAGGAACAGATTCGGTCGCCGCAGCAATCAATCAACTGGAAAGCTCATCGAGTGAAGTAAAAAACACCACCCACTTTGCCTCTGAAAAGTCAGACAGTAGTAATCACCTTGCTGAGCAAAGCATGTCGATTGCCCACACCACAGAGCAAAGCATCAACCAATTAGCCGATGATATTCGAGATGCTGCTAATCAAGTCAGCCAATTGCAAACACAAACATTGGCCGTTGGCAAAGTGCTAGAGGTGATAAGCAGTATCGCAGAGCAAACGAATTTGCTCGCGCTGAACGCTGCTATAGAAGCCGCACGCGCAGGAGAAGCTGGCAGAGGGTTTGCAGTGGTTGCCGATGAAGTGAGAACTCTGGCAACCCGTACTCATGACTCAACCGATGAGATACGCCGCACCATAGATAAGTTACAACAAGAAGCACAGCAGACCGTCGGCGCAATGACGGCTTCCTGCGCAGAGGCAGATGATCGCGCACAGCAAGTGCAACAGGTTGCTCAAGCGCTAAAGGATATTTCATCTCAAATGCATGAGATCAATGCGCTCAATGTGCAAATCGCCGATGCCACGGAGCAACAAAATCAGGCTGCTGAAGAGATAAACCAAAGTGTTGTCGCCATTCGGGATAATGCCGAACAATCTTTGGAAGATGCCCATGGTAGTAAACGAGTCAGTGAAGAACTACTCGAGTTAGCCCGCTCTTTGGACGAACAAGTGCGAGGATTCAAATTAGACTAACCTTCAAAAAAGGAGCATCACGCTCCTTTTTTAATACTCAATCTTTAATAGCTCAACTAATTTATGAGAGCGAGTCTATATTCAACCAATCTTGTGGTTTTAAATAATGTTCATATAACTTAGTTTCGTTTGACCCCGCCTCTGGGGTGAAATCATATTCCCATCTTGCTAAGGGCGGCATTGACATCAAGATGGACTCCGTACGACCACCACTTTGCAAGCCAAATAATGTGCCTCTGTCCCAAACTAAGTTAAATTCAACATAGCGCCCACGACGGTAGAGCTGAAATTCGCGCTCTTGCTCAGTCACAGGGGAAGCCTTTCTGCGTTCCATGATGGGAATATAAGCGGGTAAAAAACCTTCACCAACAGCTTTCATAAAGGCAAAACTCTTATCAAAGCCCCACTCGTTCAGATCATCAAAAAACAAGCCACCCACACCTCGGGTTTCATCTCGATGCTTTAAGTAAAAATAATCATCACACCACTTTTTATAACGCGGGTACACGTCATCACCAAATGGGTCACATAGGTCTTTTGCAACTTGATGCCAGTGCTTAACATCTTCCAAATGCGGATAAAACGGCGTTAAATCAAAACCACCACCAAACCACCAAATCGGTTCTTCACCTTCTTTTTCAGCAATGAAAAAACGCACATTCGCATGACTGGTGGGTATATGTGGGTTTTTTGGGTGAATAACCAAAGAAACGCCACAGGCATGGAAGCTTCGCCCTGCTAATTCAGGTCGATGCGCTGTAGCAGATGCAGGCATAGACGCGCCAAAAACATGAGAGTAATTTACCCCACCTTGTTCAATGACGTCTCCCCCTCTAAGTACTCGTGTTCGACCACCACCGCCTTCTACACGCTCCCACTTATCTTCCACAAATTTGCCGCTGCCGTCAGCTTTTTCTAGACCAGCACAAATAGCATCTTGCAGTTGCAACAAGAATTCCTTGACCGTTTCTAAGTTCACTTTGCTCACGCGCTTAGCTCCTAAATACTTTACCTGTCATAGCATCACGAATTTGACTCGGTGCAGTACGGCCGCCGAGCGCTCCCTCTTGATAAAAGCCAACACGTTCATTAAACATAGCTTTTGCTTCATCTATGGTCATTGCAGGTTCTTCACCACTAAAGTTTGCACTGGTAGATACAAGCGGTTTTCCAAAATCCTGACACAATTGCTTAACGACGGGGTGATCGGTCACACGAACAGCAATGCTTGTATGTTCACCCGTTAGCCATTTAGGTGTCGTCGATTTAGCAGGCAGAACCCACGTGACAGGCCCTGGCCAAGCAGAAAAAATCTCTGCACGTTTATCCATCGGAATTTTTGCATCATCGACATATGCTAAACATTGAGCAAAATTATCAGCAATTAGGATAAGGCCTTTTTCAATAGGACGCTCCTTTAATGCTAACAGTTTATGCACTGCACTTTCGCTATCCGGATCACACCCCAAACCAAAAATGGCCTCGGTGGGATAACAGATCAGCTCACCTTGCTGCAATGCTTCAATCGCCGACTGCGGCTTAGCTGTTTGATTTTCATTGTGACTCATAGGGATCCTCAATCATATGCTGACAAGCTTTTTGCGGGCATTGTAACATAGCTTTTCCAGCCCGCTTTTTTTGCACCATTACAGGCCAATCACATTGCTCACACTGATGTGCGACGGGATACTGGTTCAAACTATATTTGCATTTAGGATAAGCATCACACGCATAAAAAAACTTGCCGTACTTGTTCTGTCTTTTCTGTAAATGCCCTTTATTGCACTTAGGGCACTGAGGAAGCGAATCAGCTTGTTCCTCTTCTTCATGCACAATGAAGTCACATTCTGGGTAACCTGTACACCCAATAAACATGCCGTATCGACCATTCCTGATCACCAATGCTCGACCACACTCTGGACAAGGTGCATCATCTAGCACTTTGATTTCGTTACTCTCATGATGAGCAAACGCACGCATATAATCGCATGTTGGGTAATTGGCACAACCGAGAAATGCCCCATTTTTGGAGTGTTTGACCACCAGCTCTGAACCACATTTAGGACAGATCTCATACTCTTTCTCTAATGCATGTTTGTCTGCATTAAAAAGAGAGTGATCAATTTTACTCATTTTTCTTACCTTCACTGTGCATGCTTTGCGCTATTTTACTGCGTGTATCAATATAAGGACAATAAAATTACACTTATATTAGTCGCTATGAGCACATTTGACAGATTTAAAAAGCTGGGGACATGAATTTGCAACGGCACTTTGATAGTTCAAATATGCCGTAAACAGTTTAGTGTAGTAACCCTGATGGTTGCTCGAAGATTAAGTCTTCCATTTGTGCATAAGCATGCTCTTTTCCAGGTACGTTAAATAGCACCATTAAAATCACCCATTTTAAATCATCTAAACAGATAGATGATTTTTCGAGTGCCAACATACGGTCAACGACCATTTCTCTGGTCGTACTATCAACTACGCCTATTTGCTCAACAAACATTAAAAAACCACGGCATTCTACATCGAGCACTCGGCATTCTTCAGTCGTATAGATGCGTATCGCTGAGTCTGGCTTTGCGTTTAGGTAAGGAAATTCGTCACTGTGTTGAAGATCTGCTAATTGCTCCAACCAATCGAGCGCTTTATAAATCTCAGCTTGGTCAAAGCCCGCACCGACAAGTTCGTCTGTTAATTGATTTTGCTCTACGAAGATATCCGCTTCGCTGTGAATATAATTTTCAAATAAATACATCAGGATATCAAACATGTTTAACCCCTCGCTAATTTGATGTAGCCGTTTAATACACGTTCTACTTTGTCTTCAAGCTCTAAGTCCAATAATCTCGCAAGTACTTGCTCTACTGGCCACTGGGTCCTCTGCGCTAAGGTATCGACGTCAGTTACCTCATAGCCGAGATTTTGCAAAATGGGGCAAGTCTCCTGTTTTTTCTCACTTTCTATAATATATAGACTGTTTTCGGGTAAAAAGCTCACCTCTTCGATAATATCGCTGACATTTTCAGTCAGCTTCGCACCTTGCTTTATTAAAAAGTGACACCCTTCAGATAAACTATGACGAATTGAGCCTGGGATCGCAAATACCTCCTTATTTTGCTCAATGGCATATCGCGCAGTAACCAATGAACCGCTTTTAATCTCGGCTTCAACCAATAGCACGCCCAAAGAAAGCCCTGATATGATTCGATTGCGTCTGGGGAAATTAGTTCCGTGAGGCTTTGTCCCAGGTAAAAACTCGCTAACAATAAGTCCGTGCTCGACAATACGCCAATACAACTCATCGTGACGCTTAGGATAAATAACATCTGCACCAGTACCCAGTACCGCAATCGTTTTATGAGTGCTGTTTAGTGCCCCGTTATGTGCCGCACCATCTATACCTCTTGCCATACCGGAAGTGATAACAAAATGAGCGTCGCCTAATTGTTTTGCAAAGTCATAGCTAATGTCCATACCCATACGCGATGCACTTCGGCTGCCAACAATGGCAATTTGCTTCTGATGCAATAAAGCACTGTCTCCGCGACAAAACAGTAACCATGGCGGGCTGCAAATATGCGTCAATGAATCTGGATAGTGGGTATCGAAGTAATGAATGATTTGAATATTTAATGCCGCACATTGCGCTAAAATACGATCGACTTTAAACCAATCGATACGATGTATTTGCTGCGCCACATTTTCATTTAGCCCTAACTGGCAAAGTGCTGATTTAGAAAGTGAAAAAATATCAGACACATTGATTTTGTATGTGAGCGCGGTAATAGTACTCACACCAATACCATGGCACAAATATAAGGCCACCGCATCTCTCAATGATAAATGTTCCATGCTCCCTCCTTGAGCAATATCGATTTAATTGGTTACGCTGTCTCCCACCTGAATAGGCTGTGTTGTCTTCATCACCATTGCATAACTTATATTGTCATAGACTTTAAATAGCATTAGTTCGCCCACTTTTTCGCTGGGCATATGCCAAACAGTGCTGTCCTCACTGTTTTCCTCACCAAACCAAGACCCAATGTCCCCAATTAATTTATCAAGGCTACTCGAGTCTTCGAGGTACTTAGGCGTGCCATTACGTTCAACCACAGTCGGAGACTGGCGCAAAATATCTAATACGCTTCCCTCAACCAATTGCTGTTCACTGCCAACATTAAGTACCACGACCGATAAAGGGCCAAATTCACTATGTTTATTGCTGCTGGCGATAATTGCACCTTCGACAGGTTGACTGGGCTTACTCATTTTAAAAGTAGCTTTAAGATCCTGCCCTTGAGGAAGTGGCATCAGAAAGTCGCCCGCTTTTATCTCGCGCTTAACTGCCTCAACTTTTACCGTGCTGGGTATCCCATCCTCAATATTCCCTGACTTTAAAGCCCGAGCTGTGCCAACTAAAACGGTTTCATAAGCCAAAGTGCGCGATCCATCTTTGTATGCATCGCCCTGACGGTAAATGCCATAATTACCGCCTTGTAACAAATTACCCTTCACATACAATAAATGACCGGTAATGCTCATTTTAAAGTTTTTATCAGAGCCAAGTACAATTGGGAATTCCGCCAAATCATCTTTATCAAGCGCTTGGTCATAGCTTAAATACGGCTCTAAAACAGATAAAGGAAGCGTTGGTATTGCAGTGCCCTTCTCTGCAATGATACGCACATGCGGGGATAGTTTTCTTACCCCCTTATCAATTATTAATATCGGATTACCATTTTCGTCCAAACCCAAAGATAAAATATCACCGGGGTAAATCAAATGCGGATTATCAATTTGTGGATTTTTCTGCCATAACTGACGCCACTTCCATGGGCTACGTAAATATAAACTCGAAATGTCCCACAGCGTGTCGCCTTTTTTCACTACATAGCGCTTAGGTGCGTCTGATTTAACCGTTAATGTGTCGGCAATAGCAGGGGAAACCGCGGCGGCGGCCATGATCAAGGCTGCAATTTGAGATTTCATTCCGAATTCCTTGAGTTATTTTTAGATATTATCCACCAAAACCTGTTAAAGGGGAACGTGAATGGCTAAAATAAGACCATACATTACCCCATTTATAACGACTGTAAAAGGTATCTATGGCAAAGTTAGAAGTGCTTAAATTTCCCGATGAGCGTTTGCGTACAGTGGCAAAGCCTGTGGAAGAAGTAAATGATGAAATCCGTCAAATCGTTAAAGACATGCTAGAAACCATGTATGACGAAAACGGTGTTGGTTTAGCTGCAACGCAAGTTGATATTCATCAGCGCATTGTCGTCATTGATGTGTCAGAAGAGCGCAACGAGCCATACGTTTTAATAAACCCAGAAATCATCTCATCAGAAGGCACTATGGTTTGCGAGGAAGGCTGTTTATCAGTGCCTTACTCTTATGCAAAAGTAGATCGCGCGGAAAAAGTCACCGTAAAGGCACTTAACGAACATGGTGAAGAGTACCAATTCGATGCACAAGAACTGCTGTCTAATTGCGTGCAACATGAGCTAGACCACCTTGCTGGCAAGCTGTTTATTGATTACTTGTCGCCACTAAAGCGCCAACGCATCAAGAAGAAAATTGAAAAAGAAGCACGCCTAGCGGCAAAAGCATAATCAAATTTATTTAATTGGATAATTTATTCGTGAGTAACCCTTTGCGTATAGTATTTGCGGGCACGCCAGATTTTGCTGCACGCCACCTTCAAGCATTGCTCGACTCCCATCATGACGTGGTCGCAGTGTACAGCACACCAGACAAACCAGCTGGTCGCGGAAAAAAACTAAAAGCCAGTGAAGTGAAAACACTTGCTTTAGAACATGACCTGCCAGTTATCCAGCCAGCCTCCTTAAAAAGCGACGAAGCGGCTCAACAACTGGCTGCGTTAAATGCTGATGTGATGGTCGTGGTTGCCTATGGGCTTTTACTACCAAAAGCCATATTGGAGACGCCTAAACTTGGCTGCCTTAACGTGCACGGTTCAATCTTACCTCGTTGGCGTGGCGCAGCCCCCATTCAACGTGCTATTTGGGCTGGAGATAAAGAAACCGGCGTGACCATCATGCAAATGGATGAAGGCTTGGATACAGGTGATATGCTACATATCGCCACGTGCCCGATAGACGCTCACGAAACCAGTGCAAGTCTATATGCCAAGCTTGCTGAGTTGGGGCCCTCGGCCTTGGTAGAGACTTTAGACGCGCTTGGTGCAGGAAATATCACGCCAGAAGTTCAGGATGACGCATCTTCGAACTATGCTAAAAAGTTGTCTAAACAAGAAGCCGATATCGACTGGACAATGGACGCAGAACAAATTGAGCGCAATATCAGAGCATTCAACCCCTGGCCAATGTGCTTTACGCAGATGCAATCGCAGACAGTAAAAATTTGGCAGGCAAGCGTCATCGATCAACAAGGCGAAGCTGGCACCGTGCTCAGCGCAGATAAGCAAGGCATTGTCGTTGCTTGTGGCACCCATGCTTTACAAATTACCCAACTTCAACCTCAAGGCAAAAAGCCAATGTCGGCTCAAGACTTTTTAAATGGCCGTGCTGAGTGGGTTACACCAGGTAATAAGGTAGGTGCCTAATGGCCAATGTACGCGCACTAGCAGCACAAACGCTATTTCAAGTGGTCGATAAAGGACAATCGCTCACAGCACAGCTACCTTATGCAAGCCAAAAACTGCCACCTAAGGACCGCGCACTATTACAACAAATGTGTTATGGCGTTTTGCGCTATTTGCCCAGTCTTGAAAATTATTGCCAGCAATTACTAGAGCAACCGCTGCGAGGAAAACGCCGCGTATTCCAGTTTTTGCTCTATGTCGGTATTTATCAGCTTCAGCATATGCGCGTACCCGCTCATGCAGCTGTCGCCGAAACGGTAAATGCACTCAAACCACTCGGTGCGCCTGGAATGAAAGGCTTAGTCAATGCGGTTTTGCGTAACTTTCAACGCCAACAGACAACGCTTGAGCAAAGTGCCAATGAAATCATGGTATGTCAGTACAATCACCCGAGTTGGTTTATCAAAAAACTGCAGGCTGCCTACCCAGACACTTGGACTGAGATCCTTGAGGAAAACCAGCGACAAGCCCCCATGTGGCTGCGTGTAAATCAGCGCCAAGCGAGTACGAGTCAATATGCAGAGCAACTCGATAACGCTGATATTGCTTACACTATAGACCCACAATACGAAGACGGTATTTTACTGACCCGTCCAGTAGATGTGGCGAAACTACCAGGTTTTACTTCTGGTGCAAGTTCAGTGCAAGATGCCGCAGCGCAGATGGCGGCTCGTTTATTATCACCACAAGATGGTGACAATATTCTAGATGCATGTGCGGCACCGGGTGGAAAAACGTGTCATATATTAGAAATTGCAGACGCTCAGGTTACTGCATTAGATGCTGACGAGAAACGCTTAGAACGTGTCACGGAAAATCTTACCCGCTTATCGTTGACGGCCCAGTGTGTACATGGACTCGCGGATGAGCCGGATAACTGGTGGCAAGACGAGCAATTTGATCGTATTCTGTTAGACGTACCTTGTTCTGCAACTGGTGTGATCCGTCGCCATCCAGATATTAAGTGGCTACGACGCGCTGCAGACATTGACGAGCTAGCGAAATTACAAGCAAAGATACTCGATAATATCTGGCCATTGCTAAAATCAGGCGGTACCTTGGTATATGCAACCTGTTCTGTATTGCCTGAGGAGAACCACCAGCAGATCAATGCATTTTTATCACGTACAGAGGACGCAAAGCACATTGCATTGCATGTCGATGACAAGGTTGCACAGCCCGGCTTACAATTACTGCCAGGCACCACGGATGGCTTCTATTACGCCAAGTTGCAAAAACTCTAAACGTTGTAAGTTTAAGCTATGAAAATCATTATTTTAGGCGCAGGACAAGTTGGCGGTACACTTGCAGAAAACCTAGTTGGTGAGCAAAACGAAATTACCGTCGTCGATATCGACGGTGAACGCTTACGTGAATTACAGGATAAATACGATCTGCAAGGCGTCAATGGCCATAGTGCACACCCAGAAGTACTCAGACAAGCGGGGGCCGAAGATGCCGATATGATCATTGCGGTCACCAGCTCAGATGAAGTCAATATGGTTGCATGCCAAGTCGCCTATAGTATTTTCAATACACCAACCAAAATTGCTCGGATCCGCTCCGAGCAATATTTAGATTACCGTGAAAAGTTATTTCACAACGACGACTTACCAGTTGACCATTACATTGCGCCAGAGCAATTGGTGACAAAATATATTCGTCGCCTAATTGATTATCCAGGTGCGCTACAAGTACTGCAATTTGCAGATGGTATGCTGTCATTGGTCGCAGTAAAAGCGTACTACGGTGGTTTATTGGTTGGCTATGCACTGTCAGCACTCAAAGAGCACATTCCTAATGTTGATACTCGAGTCGCGGCGATTTATCGCCAAGGTAAAGCCATCAAGCCCTTAGGAACGACCGTCATAGAAGCGGACGATGAGGTTTTTTTCATCGCAGCGACGAAACACATTCGTGCCGTCATGAACGAGCTTCAAAAGCTAGAGCAGTCGTATAAAAAAATCATGATAGCGGGTGGCGGTAACATCGGTGCAGGCCTGGCCCGCTCGTTAGAAAAAAACCACAGTGTGAAGCTCATCGAACGCAATCACAGCCGCGCATCTCAGCTCTCTGAAATGCTCGATAATACGGTCGTTTTTTGTGGTGATGCGTCTGATCAAGAATTATTATCAGAAGAGCATATCGAACAAGTAGATGTATTTATTGCCGTCACCAATGACGATGAGGCTAACATCATGGCTGCTATGTTGGCCAAACGTATGGGTGCGCAAAAAACCATGGTACTTATCCAGCGCAGCGCTTATGTAGACCTTGTGCAAGGCGGCGAAATTGATATTGCTATTTCGCCGCAACAAGCCACCATTTCAGCCCTGCTCACCCATGTCCGCCGTGGTGATATCGTTAATGTTTATTCATTACGAAAAGGTGCGGCGGAGGCGATTGAGGCTGTTGCACATGGTGATGAAAACACCTCTAAAGTCGTTGGGCGAGCAATCCGCGATATTAAGTTGCCACATGGCACAACGATTGGCGCGATTGTGAGGGACTCTGAAGTATTGATCGCCCATGATCATACGGTGATTGAATCGGGTGACCACGTGATCATGTTCTTAATCGACAAGAAGCAAATAGGTGTGGTTGAGAAATTATTCCAGGTCAGTGCCTTGTTCGTATAACATCAAGTCGAGATGGCCTATGCCATCTCCCTCTATACAGTGCTACTCACTGCCCAGTACAGAAATATCAATTAAGTAATCTTTGAGTATCGCCTGAACTTGTTCATTTTGGCTGTCTAAGTGAATACCCAGTGACACAATATCTTCTTGGTTTTCTTTCACTCTACATACCTTACCAACAAGCGTGAGCTTTTTCGCATCTTTGCCTTCGATGAGAATCTCACAAGATAATTCTTTTAACTCTTCTGGCAAGTGGGTTTTCTGTACGTCAAACATCAGACCGGCCAGGGAAATATCTTTAATGACGCCGACTTCACTTTTTCCTTCCACACTCAAAACAGCAGGGATAAGCGTAGGAATACGTGTCTGAGCACGTAACTTGTATGTCTGAACCTCATTAGGATAATAAAGATAAATGAGTCTGGCTGGGTGTGTCGTCACTGATTTAATGGTTTCTTTGAAAGCGATAATTTGCCCATCACCTTCCTCAGGTAAAGCACGTACAATCACCTCTGTGCCTTCTTTGACATAATCCATAGCCGCACCCAAACGTTGATGGCTGGGATGGTTCAAAATAATAAATTGGTTCTCAAGCGCACCCACAAATTCAGTTTTGATCCGCTTGCGATTGGCTGGCAGTACAATCTCCATATCGACAATACTTCCCGCTCGCATCTGTAATACCTGCAAACGATTTTCTGCCAACTCTTGTATAGTCATGCTAAATACCCCTAACTATTGCGCTGTGTATTTTTGCAGTATGGCACCAGTTTGTGACGCCATCGCATAATTACTATGAATTATCGTCTAGATAGAGAAAAACTTTAACTTTTACGCGGGATTTCACACTTGATGATGGGTTTAAAAACCCATCATCAGACTTTTGGAGGGAATGTAAATTAAGCTGGCACTGTCAGTAGTATTGTTCAAGCGTCCATGTCTAACTACCTAAATTTGAAAGACTAGCCTCGCCAAAATGTCGGCGTAAATAATACCAATAAGGTGAATATTTCTAAGCGACCAAATACCATCGCCAGTGTCAAAATCCACTTAGCAGTATCGGTGATGTCACCATAATGTGCTGCTACATCTCCCAAGCCAGGGCCAAGGTTATTCAAACACGCCGCCGTCGCAGAAAATGCCGTGATATTATCGAGGCCAGTACCAAGAAGTGCGATCATAATAATCACAAAAACCAACGCATAGGCAGAAAAGAACCCCCATACCGCTTCAACGACCTTGTCTGGTAGCGCTTTTCTACCCAGTTTAATCGAGTAGATGGCTCTTGGGTGGACCAAACGATTCAGCTCTCTTATCCCTTGCAAGTACAGCAAAAAAACCCGAACAACCTTCATGCCTCCACCCGTGGAACCAGCACACCCACCAATAAAACTGGAAAAAATCAGTAAAATAGGCAAAAACAGCGGCCAAGCCGAAAAGCTATCTGTCGCAAACCCCGCTGTTGTACTGATTGAGACCGCTTGAAATAAAGCATGATCTAGCGTCTCATCTCCATCACCATACACTTCATTTGAAGACAACACTGCGAAGCAAATCACCACCAGTGCTAATTGAATGAACAGGAAAACTTTAAACTCAGGGTCACGTAAGTAAGCTCGAACACTGCGACTTGCCACTGCCGCATAATGAAGTGAAAAATTAACCGCCGCAATAAGCAAAAACACCACACAGATAAAGTTAATCATGGGACTGTCAAAGTGGCCAATTGACGCGTCATAAGTAGAAAAACCACCTATCGCAATGGTCGCAAAGGCATGACAAATAGCATCAAACCAGCCCATGCCAGCAAACTTGTATGCCAATGTACACGCTGCGGTCAATGCCACATAAATGTACCAAAGGTGCTTTGCCGTATCTGCAATACGCGGAGTCATTTTCGAATCTTTCACCGGCCCCGGTGTCTCTGCACGATACAGCTGCATACCACCAACGCCAAGCATGGGCAGCACAGCTACCGCAAGTACAATGATCCCCATGCCACCGAGCCACTGTAGCTGCTGACGATAAAAGAGCACTGACTTAGGTAAATATTCAATCCCAGTTAATACCGTTGCACCTGTGGTTGTCAGGCCTGAAAACGCTTCAAATACCGCATCAGCAAAAGAGAGATTTGGTTCATCGAGGAAAATCAATGGGACAGATGCAAATGACCCCAGTACTAACCAAAATAACACCACGATCAAAAACCCTTCTCGGGCTTTGAGTTCACCGCGTTCTTTTCGGTTTGGGTAATAGGCCATCAGACCAATTAAGACACTAAAGATAAAAGCCAAAACAAAGGGCACACCACCACCATCTTTGTAGATCAAAGACACTAGTGCAGGCGGCACCATAGTCAAACTAAACAGTGCGACGAGTTGGCCAAGAATTTTTATAATGGTACGAAATTGCATAACGCAGATCGCTTGTTGTTATGATTAAACTTGATTGTCTAATACACTTAGACGTTAGTAAACCTCAGAACCCCACAAAGCAATTACTTTTGTAGTTTCATTGTCACACTGCCGTGAGTCAAATCAAATATTGACTGAATGGCAAGTTTAGCTTCTCGGGCATCAATCTCTATTTGCCAGCCAATATTAGCTGTAAACGTATGCTGAATACTCAGCACCTGATACTGACTTGCTAAATGCTGCTCAATGACCCCTTGCAGCGCATAATCGGACTCACCTATGAGTATTGCTGCCGGTACTTTCACCGCCGTCGTCAGCACATTCAAGGCATTATTCAACGTGCCACCATAAGCACGTACTAAGCCCCCGGTTCCAAGCTTAATCCCCCCGAAATAACGTGTCGTCACCGCGGTAATTTCACCAATACCAGAGCCCATTAAGACATTTAACATGGGTTTACCAGCTGTGCCATTTGGCTCACCATCATCAGAAAAACCTAAGATATGACTGCCTCCAGGTGCACCGGCCACATGTGCCCAACAATTGTGACGCGCATCGGGATAAGCTTCATTAATATTGCGAATAAAAGCTTTTGCATCGTCCACTGTAGGGGTATGAGCAACATGCACCAAAAACGTACTTTTTTTGATTTCTTCGTGGTGTGAAATGGTTTCAGTTGGGATTTTATATTCTGACATAAAATACTTTCTAGCAAAAAAGGAGCCTTTCGACTCCTTTTATTAAAACACGCAGAGCCGCACTTAACCTGTACGGCCACATCTGCATATTAATCTAAGTTGAGGCCGCGTGTCATATTTTCTAGGCGATCTTCGTGAACAATGATGTTGTCTTCAATACGGATCCCGCCATACGGCTTAAACTGGTCAACCTTATCCCAATTGATATGCTGCGCATGTTCTCCTTTCGCTAAATCGCCAAGGAGCGAATCAATGAAATATAAACCAGGCTCAATCGTAAATACCTGCCCGGCTTCTATACGTCGTGTACAACGTAAGAACGGATGACCTTCAGGTGGAGCCTGATGGGTACCTTGCTCATCAGCCATAAAGCCGCCCATGTCATGTACCTGCAAGCCAATATGATGGCCCAACCCATGTGGGAAGAATGTAGATGAGATACCCTTCTCTACAATCTCATCAGCACCTAAATTCACCACTTTAAAATCAGACAGAATTTGCGCCATACGACGATGACAATCAATATGTAAATCACCGTATAGTTTGCCTGGCTCAAGTGCATTGCCAAGCGCAATTTGATGCTGGTTTAACGCATCTACCATTTCTGCAAATTGCCCTTGCTTTGCAAAGTCATAGGTGCGCGTGATGTCTGATGCATAACCATTGAAGTTGGCACCTGCATCAATTAAGAATGAGAGATGCTTGCTCGGAGCCTGACGTTCAAAATGCGTGTAGTGCAAAATCGCACAGTGCTGATTAAGCGCCACGATATTGCCATAAGGCGTATCATTTTCCATATGTGCAGTCGCATTCAAATACGCCTGCTGAATAGAGAACTCAGATCCACCAGCATAAAACTCATCTCTCGCTGCTTGGTGGCCAAGTACTGCAATACGGTTAGCTTCACGCAGACAGGTCAGCTCATATTGTGTTTTGTAGGCGCGATGATAATGCAGATAGTTCATCACAGGCTCTGGGTTCATTTGACCAAAACCAAGCGCCTGCGCGACCTCTAGGTATTCACCGATGTAGGCAAACTTCTCTTTGTCGTAAGGTAGCAGTTTTTCAACCTGCTCAGGGTGAACTAGCAACGTAATATCGAAATGCTGCGCCCAAAAATCGTTTGGTTCATCAGGGACTTTGTGCCAAAAATCCACAGGGCGATAAAAAATCAGTTTGGGCTTATCTGTGCCATTGACCACTAACCAACAGTGTGGATTATCGATGACCGGTAACCAAGCTTTAAACTGCGGGTTCACCTTGAATGGATAATACATATCATCCAAAAACTGACGTTTGGCTTGGCCGGAATGAATGACTAAGCCATCTAGGCCTTCGCGATCAACGATGGCTTTAGTACGCGCCTGAAGCGTCGTGATATGCTCTGCATACAAATTTGCTAATGTGTCCACAGTGTACCCATATTAATTCTGTTCAATTATGCTTGAGTCTAACATAGCACTGTCTCAAAAACGATGCCATGCCAACTCCTAGAAACGACTAATCAAGCATGAAGCTTAACGATTGCCGCCTATACTCATATCCAAGATCCCTGCCAACACATTACCCTCTCGGCCAAGCTTGGTATGATAGACCTGCCGATACGCCATCACATTTTTCACATAGTCCCGAGTTTCTCGATATGGAATAAGCTCAATCCATAATTCAGCAGGCATGGCTTCATCCGGTACCCAGCGTTTCACTCTGTGATAACCCGCGTTATAAGAAGCGGTCGCCAATATTTCATTGCCCTTCGTTTTACGCTTTAAATACTCCAAATAATCCGTCCCAAGACGGATATTAATAGACGGTGTCATCAACTGCTTCTTAGAGACACGCTTTTTCGCCACGTAACGGGCTGTGCTCGGCAGCATCTGCATCAAGCCATAAGCATCAGCGGAGGATCTCGCATCCGGCGCAAAACTACTTTCACGACGTGCTACCGCATAACTCCAAGCGAGATCAACCCGATTTCGCTCACTATAACGCTCAAACAAACTGTCAAACGCCATCGGGAAACGTAAATCGACATAGTTCCATGCTTTAATCTGCGCTAGGGTGTAAATGGTGCTGTCATACCAGTCTAATTCTGCGGCCAATATCGATGCAGCAAGCTTTTCTTCCGTACTGGAGGTGTTAGTTAAATAGTTCCACTCTCTGCGAGCATGCGTAAAACGCTCTAACTCATACAATGCTTTTGCCCGTTTAAAACCGGGCGCTTGTGACACACTGGCTAAGGTTTGTTCATTGACATCTAACGACTGTGCATTCATTGATGGCGGCAAGTTAAGTCGCGCAGCTGCCAGAAAACCATAATAATCTCGCTTATTGGCCAGTGACTGCCAAAGTGATGTCGCTTTGGCCGACTCTCCACGTTTAAAATAGCTATAACCGAGCCAATAAGTTTGTCCATTACTCAAGTTTTCCATACCAGTAAACAGTGCTGCTATCCCTTCCCAATCTTGCTCTTTGAGCATATTACTCATCAGCCATTGACGGAGCTTCACATCTTGCAATTCAGCAGGTACTTTATTTAACCAAAAGCGCGCTTGTTCGTGGCCTTTTGATGCCAACGCCAAGGCAAAGCGATAAGCCACACTGTCTTTTTGTGCTTGGCTAAATTCAAACATTCGTTGCAGTTTATCCCATGCCCTCAGCGCCAGCTTCGGATCTCGCCAAATAAGTCGTCTGACGCCATACACTGCAATTTCACTTTCTTTTTGGCTGCGTTGTTTATAGCGATATAACCCTGCTGACGCACTTGGGTTTCTGCGAACCGCCACATATAAATCAGCAAGATACGCTTCATTACTTGGCAATAAGGTTTTTAAGTACTTAATTAACGAGGTTTGCCCGCCCTGCGCGGCTTTGGTTATGCGCTGCCAAATTAACGCCTGTGAACGATAACCTGCTTTTTGCCACTGTGAAAATAGCTTGTCACACGCTTTAGGTTGTGATTTACCCACCACCCATAAGGGTTCCACTTGATCCAAAATGGCTTTTTTGGGTGCACCTAAATCCAATTGAAATTGTAAATACGTACAGTTGAGTTCAGCGTTTTTTGTTTCTTGAAAATGATTAATAAATAAGGCTTTTTTGCCCCGTTTTTTTAAATAATTCAGCCAACTTTTGCGCACAGGCCAATCTAGTGGCGTGTGGTCATAAACCGATAAAAACTGACTAATTTCTGTCTGATATTTTAATTTAGGATGACGTTTATAAAACGTCATCTCGACATAAGGCTTCAATGGATGGTCAAGCTCATCCAATGCCTGTTTAAATTTATTGTAATTTCCAGACCAAGCAATACGCTCAGCCTGAATAAAATCTTGATGGGGTTTTTGTGCATACCCGTGGGTACTTAACAAAGTGAAAAAAGCGCACATACCCGTACTAAAAAACCGAGAGATCCGTAATTTCATGGTGACCTATACTTTACATAAATGCGTTGTATATCTAGACCCAGCCTATTTTTAAAATCATGATTTAAAGACAATGGCTGAGTACTCTCCTTAATTTAACTGCTTCAAAACAGTCACGAACAGCACGTCTGCCCTGCCCATAATCAAGTTATGCATGATTGAAGGTTTAAATAAACTGAATGCGCAAACCTTAAAACACCTTAGTTCAATCTATGCACTTAGCCACCTTAACATCCCAATTTATGCTTTACAGTAAATCTGCGGTAAATTTTTCATTGCAATTTTCATTTAAAGACGCCACACTGAGTTAAATGACAACTCATCGTACCAGTGTCACGGAGAACAAGTATGTTAATCAAAAGCGAGTCCTTTGTAGTTGATTTTTGCAAAGGCAATATTGCTGAGTTTAAGTTTTGTCTGCCCGGTTCGGTCAACAAGCTCTCTCAACAAACCCTGCAAGACTGTGCCAAAGCACTAGCTGAACTCAGCGCACGTGATGATGTAAAAGGCCTAATTTTTACCAGTGATAAAGACCACTTTATCGTTGGTGCCGATATTTTCGAATTCTTACCCACTTTTGATCGCCCAGAGCAAGAACTTGTAAGCTGGATCAAAGATGCCACTGACGTCTTCGATGCGATTGAAGATTTACCTTTCCCAACCCTATCAGCCATCAATGGCTTAGCGCTTGGTGGTGGATGTGAGTGGGTACTTGCTACTGACTACCGTATTGCAACGCCAAATGCCAAAATCGGTTTACCTGAGGTCAAACTTGGGATCATGCCAGGGTTTGGTGGCACAGTGAGACTGCCACGCGTGATTGGTGCAGATAATGCCATGACTTGGATTTCAACTGGTCAGGAAAACCGTGCACCAGACGCCTTTAAAGTCGGCGCATTAGATGCGGTCGTTGCTGCCGATAAGTTGATGGATGCCGCAATTAAAACACTCGAGCAAGCCATTGATGGAAAGCTCGATTGGCAAGCTAAACGCCAACTTAAACTTGAGCCTTTAAAGATGAATCGTGTCGAGCAAGGCATGAGCTTTGCAATGGCAGAAGGCATGGTTATGGCGAAAACCAAAGGCCATTACCCTGCACCAGTGATGGCAGTCAAAACCATCAAAGCCGCCGCTAACCATACGCGAGCAGAGGCAATGGCAATCGAAAATGCTAATTTTGCCAAACTAGCCAAAACAGCAGAAGCGGCGGCACAAACCGGCATATTCCTAGCTGATCAATACATTAAAGGTGTCGCAAAAAAACAGGCGAAAGCTAGCCAACTTGATATTCAGCAAGCGGCAGTGCTCGGCGCTGGCATCATGGGCGGTGGTATTGCCTATCAGTCAGCCTATAAAGGTACGCCGATTGTCATGAAAGACATCAACCAAGCTGCGCTTGATTTAGGCATGGGCGAAGCGGCTGGCCTACTAGGTAAAAAAGTAAAACGCGGCCACATGAAAACAGAAAAAATGGTCGCTACGCTTGGTAAAATCAAACCAACACTCAACGAGCGTGATTTAGAAAACTCAGACATCGTTGTTGAAGCAGTTGTCGAAAACCCACAAATCAAAAAAGCTGTACTGGCTGATTTAGAAACGCAATTACCAAAAGGCACTGTGCTGACGTCAAATACCTCTACTATCCGTATTGATGAACTGGCGACTGCGCTTGAAAACCCAGAATATTTCTGTGGTATGCATTTCTTTAACCCAGTACCCAAGATGCCATTGGTTGAAATCATTCGTGGTGAAAAAACCTCAGATGAAACAGTATCAGCTGTTGTTGACTACGCATTGAAACTCGGGAAATCACCAATTGTTGTGAATGACTGCCCAGGCTTTTTCGTAAACCGCGTATTATTCCCTTACTTTGCAGGCTTCAGTAAGCTCGTTGTTGAAGGGGCTGACTTTAGTCAAATAGACAAAGTGATGGAAAATGTATTTGGTTGGCCTATGGGTCCAGCTTACCTTCTTGATGTCGTTGGTATCGACACGGCAAATCACTGTACAGGTGTAATGGCAGAGGGCTTCCCAACTCGTATGGCACGTCAAGACAAAGATCCGGTCGCCTTATTGGCCAATGCTGAACGTTTTGGTCAAAAGAATCAAAAAGGGTTTTACCAGTATGCGCCTGATAGAAAAGGCCGTTTGAAAAAGAGCAAAGATCCTGAGTCATTGACGCTATTGAGTCAAATTTGTAATGACACACAGCAGTTTGACAAGCAAACCATTATTGAGCGCTGCATGATCCCTATGATCAATGAAGTACTGCTTTGTTTGCAAGAAGGTATAGTGGCTTCACCTCAAGAAGCTGATATGGCATTAATTTACGGTATTGGCTTCCCTCCATTCAGAGGTGGCGCTTTCCGTTACTTAGATCAAATTGGTTTAAGTGAATTTGTTGCTATGGCGGATAAGTATGCTGACTTAGGTGAAATCTACCAAGTTTCTGATCAAACACGCGCTTGGGCAGCAGAAGGTAAAGTGTTCTATCAAGTGGAGGGCCAGTAAAATGGAACATGCAGTTATCGTAGATTGTCTTCGTACCCCTATGGGTCGTTCTAAAGGCGGCGTATTTAAGCATCGCCGCGCAGAGGATCTCAGCGCACACCTAATGAAAGGACTACTTGACCGTAATCCACAAGTTGCCCCAGAGTCCATTGATGATATTTATTGGGGCTGTGTGCAACAAACACTAGAACAAGGGTTTAACGTTGCACGTAACGCGGCGCTTCTAGCTGGTATACCGCACTCAGTGCCTGCTGTTACCGTAAACAGGTTATGTGGTTCATCAATGCAAGCACTGCATGATGCAGCGCGCGCTATCATGACCGGTGCAGGCGATACCTACCTTATTGGTGGTGTTGAGCATATGGGTCATGTCCCTATGACGCATGGCGTAGACTTTCACCCAGGCCTTTCAACTTCGGTAGCACAAGCAGCTGGCGTTATGGGCTTAACCGCAGAGTATCTTGCTACGCTTCATGGTATTAATCGTGAACAACAAGATGCATTCGCTGTGCGATCACATCAACGTGCTCATGCAGCCAGTGTTGAAGGCCGCTTTGCAAAAGAAATCTTACCGACCGAAGGGCATGACGAACACGGCATTCCAGTGTTAGTGGAACACGATGAGGTGATCCGCCCAGAAACTAGTCTTGAAGGTCTAAGTCAATTACGCCCAGTGTTTAATCCAGCAAGTGGCACTGTGACTGCCGGTACTTCATCGGCGTTGTCCGATGGTGCTTCAGCAATGTTGGTCATGAGTGAAAGTAAAGCCCAATCACTTGGCCTACCGATCAGAGCGCGCATCAAATCAATGGCGGTTGCAGGTTGCGATCCGTCCATCATGGGTTATGGACCGGTGCCAGCCAGCCAAAAAGCGCTTAAACAAGCTGGTATAAACGTTGACGATCTCGATGTCGTTGAATTAAATGAAGCGTTCGCAGCGCAATCACTCCCAGTGATGAAAGACCTCGGGTTATTAGAAGTCGCGGACGAAAAAGTAAATTTAAATGGCGGTGCGATTGCACTCGGTCACCCTCTGGGCTGCTCTGGCTCGAGGATCAGTACGTCACTTATTCATATTATGGAAGAAAAAGATGCCAAATATGGCTTAGCCACCATGTGTATCGGTTTAGGCCAAGGCATTGCTACCGTATTTGAACGCGTGAATTAGCACGCTTGTTGTCATAACCAATTTCAACTTGGTAACCAAGGCAAAATCACAGAAAGTGGCTTTGCCTTTTTTGTTGTCTCATTTATCAAAATAATCCCCAATAATTTGACTCAACCGCTTTAAATATTCATGTGTACCACGTTAGAATAAATGCTTTGAAATTAGCCAGAGGCGCTTTATGAACTTTGACAATACCGACCATACCTTAGATGCTATCGGGCTGCGTTGTCCAGAGCCAGTTATGATGATTCGAGGAATGGTGAGAAAAATGAACCATGGAGAGACATTATTGATATTGGCTGACGATCCTTCAACGACCCGAGATATTCCCAGTTTTTGTGAATTTATGGATCACACCCTAGTAGCAAAAGAGATTGACTCATCACCTTATCGATACTTGTTAAAAAAGGGAAAATAACTATATAGCTTAATCAAACCCATCGCACCTCTACAATTAATGTTGCATTTATTTCCCTTTGTATTCTTTAAATTTTATATACCTTGATATTTTTCATACATACACGCAGTATTAAAAGGGAACTGTGACTATATAGAGTAGGCACTTGAATAAAACATAACAGATAATAATAATAAGGATATCTACCATGAAAAAACTTTCCATTACTAAAAAAAAGCTAATAAAACTTACTGGAAACACGCTTAATCAACAAGCGACGAAAAATGTTTATGGAGGTGGTGATAACGATGGTGAAAACAGCAAAAATTCTTGGTGCAGCGGCCCTGCTTTAACCAGAGAAAACCAAATCATCAACAATAATTAGTATTATAGATTTCAATACTTTTAACTCTAGAATGAGCTTAAGACATGACCTTTTCGGAATTTACATTAAGTAAAATGTAAATTCCGATGATGGCCACTACTCCTCTAAAGAGGCTAAGAAAACTTCCCAGTCTTCGATGCTCAGTAATATATCAAACCAGCCCCACTCTCAGCTTTTTACAATCAACACTTGACGTGTTTAAATATAATTATCATCGAACTTTATTCTTAACCAGCCTTTCCTATCAGATAAAAGCTAACGTAATTATGTACCGTATTGCAAGCTACAAGCTTAGGTTATCTAATAAGGCTCAACCATCAAATTTATCATCTTAGATATACCCTTAGTTCCATTTTTCATCGGCAATTTTAAATTCACACACTTTACCGGAACTCATAAAGCACATACTCACACTCTAAATACAGCCACCTAAACAGGTACTGGCTTGCTCTATAAAGTGCAGTATTTAATAAATCCTGTCGTACTGAAATATCCGTTGTATTTAAGAATATGAATTTATGGTTCACGCATTCATTGCTAGAGAAACCGCGCAAACACCCTATCACTATTTAATTTAAAAAGGTCAATAAACCCTAGGCAGAGACAGAGACAAGTGCAGCAACAACATCACCTTTTAACAAAACCGGTTTCTCAACGCTTAAAATTTCATAACACTGTCGCACATCTACCTAACTTAGACTTACAGGTTTGTACCTTCAGCAAACATAACAATGTAAGCACCCTCAACCACAGAATATTCAATGAATTATTTTATGAAGTAATCAGGTAGTTTAAAAAATAGGTAAACAACAAAGTAAAAGGAAAGAGATATGAAATTACAGCTAAAAACAAAAAAAATTAAAAACCTAGACCTTCAAGCTATCAAACCAGCCCAAACGAATGCAGTAGCAGGCGGTAGAGCCAGTGTTAACGTTTGTGCGTCTCGCGATTACCCTTGTAAACCTGAATAATAGTAAAGGTTAGCAACACGGCAAGTGCTAAAACTTGCCGTTTAACTTGCGGTTGCACTGCGATGCACACCTACAATTAGCCTCGACCTTTTGTATAACAGCACTGTGTTATTTTTTAGTCTCTTTGAATTAATACGACAGGCTTATGCGGCGCCCTATAATCTAGTGTAATGCGATACCACCCTTTTTTATCTGGCGTAAAACTAAAGTAATTATAAATAGTATTACAATCGGCCGGCTGCGGTTGTCCAAGTTTCACTAAACTTTGGTAGCGATAACCACAGTTATATCCCTGACTCCATGCTTCATCCGCAATTTTAAATTCATATACTTTGCCAGGGCTCATAAACCGAGCACGAACCGTATATGTGCCATTCCCTTGAGGCTTAAGCTGGTATATCTCTTCGGCATCCCATAAACTAAAGTCACCACGCAGATACAAAGCTCGATCAATCACTTTCGCTTCCAGTTGGCTCACATCATTACCCGTTTGATCTCCCACCTGTGGAGAAGCACAACCAGCAAGCCCTAGTAATATTAAGATGGATAACGCGATTTTGTTTTGCACTTGTCTCACCTTTTTTATCAATAAAAAAGCCAGCATCATAGCTGGCTTCACAGATTATTTTAATCTTAGTTTTGTAAAACTGAGATATCCGCCGTATTTAAAAACAAGCGGCTGAGCTGGCTCAATAATGCCAGGCGGTTATTCTTAACCGCTTCATCATCTGCCATCACCATCACATTATCGAAGAAATTATCAACCGCTTCACGTAGGCTTGCCAAACGCGTCAATGCTTGTTGATAGTCGCCTTGTGCATACACAGGAGTAAGCTCTTCAGTCAATGCCGCAACTTGCTCGGCCAGCTGTTTCTCAGCATCTTCAATTAGTAACTCAGTCGACACTGCTGCATCGCTGGTTACATTGTTCTTCGCCAAGATATTATTTACACGCTTGTTAGCTGCTGCAAGTGCTTCGGCTTCATCCAATGTACGGAAGTGGCTAACTGCTTTCACACGACGATCGAAATCAACAGGTTGTGCTGGACGACGTGCCAATACCGCTTGGATCACATCAACGCTTATCCCTTCGTCTTGATACCAAGCGCGGAAACGGCCCAGCATAAACTCAAACACATCATCTGCGACCTTGTCATTTGTCAGCTTGTCGCCAAACAGAGTTTGTGCCTTTGCAACAATGTCTAAAATGTCTAACTGAAGTTCTTTCTCAACCATGATACGTAACGCACCAATGGCAGCACGACGCAGGGCAAATGGGTCTTTATCACCTTTTGGAATTTGGCCAATACCAAAAATCCCCACTAGCGTGTCAAACTTATCAGCCAATGCAACGGCAAAACTAATTGGGTTTGACGGTAATGCATCACCTGCAAAGCGCGGCATATATTGCTCGTTTTGTGCAACTGCAACCTCTTCCGCTTCACCATCAATGCGTGCATAGTGCATACCCATTACACCCTGAACATCAGTAAACTCCATCACCATTTCAGTCATTAAGTCTGTTTTGCTCAGAAGGCCAGCACGTTCTGCCAACGCTTTATCAGCTCCAAGTTGTTCAGCAATATACCCTGCCAATGCAGCAATTCGCTCTGACTTGTCTTTCAGTGTGCCCAGCTGTTTTTGGAATAATACGCTACCTAGCGACTCTAAACGACTTTCCAGTGTTTTCTTCTTATCCGTTTCAAAGAAGAACTGTGCATCTGCCAAACGCGGACGAACCACTTTTTCATTACCTGAGATAACCACACTTGGATCTTTACTTTCAATATTAGATACAAATAAGAACTTATTAATGAGCTCGCCTTTGTCATTCAATAACGGAAAGTATTTCTGATCATCTTTCATCGTATAGATGAGCGCTTCGTCTGGCACAGATAAAAATGCTTCATCGAATGATGCCGTTAGTGTGACTGGCCACTCAACTAATGATGTTACTTCTTCAAGTAAGTCTTCATCCATCGCCACAACAGCACCCAACTTTGCAGCTTCAGTTTCAATCTGAGCACGGATCTGTGCTTTACGCACATCGTAATCAGCAATGACATACGCTTGCTTTAAGGTATCAAAAATTTCATCCGCATGGGCTAAAGTCGTGCGTGCTGGGTGATGAAAACGGTGACCCTGAAGTTCATTGCTGATCTGTTTGCCTAGTACTTCGCCTTTGATGATCTCATTACCTAGTAATGCAGCAACTGTGTGCACAGGGCGAATAAATTGTGTCTTATTCGCACCCCAGCGCATTGGCTTAGGAATAGGTAATTTAGCCAAGGTTTTTGCAATTACATCACTTAACAGCTCAGTTGCCTGTTGGCCTTTCACTGTCGCTTTGTGAAGTAACCAAGCGCCCTTTTCAGTTTCTAACTTGTCAGCGTCGCTAACATCAATGCCGCAACCGCGTGCCCAACCTTGTGCAGCTTTAGTCGGGTTACCCTCAGCATCAAATGCCGCTTTAATCGCTGGGCCTCGTTTTTCAACAACTTTGTCTTGCTGCTGAGTCTCAAGTTGCTTTACCTGAATACCTAAACGACGAGGCGATGCATACCAACTCACACCTTGATGCGCAAGCTCTAGCGCTTCTAATTCCGCCACGGTGTTTTGAGCAAATGCTTCAGCCAACTTGCGCAGTGCTTTGGGTGGTAATTCTTCAGTACCAATTTCTACTAATAAATTTTCAGTTGTCATGATCAGTCCTTACAAAGCGGGAATCCAAGTGCTTCACGCGCTTCAAAATAAGCTTGTGCACACGCTTTTGATAGTGCTCTTACACGCAAGATATAACGCTGACGCTCTGTCACAGAAATAGCGTGACGCGCATCTAATAAATTGAATGCATGAGATGCTTTCATTACTTGCTCATAAGCTGGTAATGGTAAGCCCGCTTCGATTAACTTTTGGCTTTCTTTCTCGCACTGATCGAACTGGTTAAACAACGCATCAACGTCAGCATGCTCAAAGTTGTAAGTCGATTGCTCGATTTCATTTTGCATGAACACGTCACCATAAGTCACACGACCCATTGGACCATCTGTCCATACTAAGTCATAGATGCTATCCACACCTTGTATATACATGGCTAAACGCTCTAAACCATAAGTAATTTCACCCGTTACCGGAGAACACTCGATACCACCGACTTGCTGGAAGTAAGTGAACTGGGTTACTTCCATGCCGTTTAGCCATACTTCCCAACCTAGACCCCAAGCACCTAACGTGGGTGACTCCCAGTTATCTTCAACAAAACGCACTTCATGCGTTAAGGTATCAATACCGAGTGCTTCTAATGAACCAAGGTAAAGCTCTTGGATATTATCCGGAGATGGCTTAAGTACGACCTGGAATTGATAATAGTGTTGTAGACGGTTCGGGTTTTCACCATAACGGCCATCTGTTGGTCTACGACATGGCTGAACATATGCGCTCGACATAGGCTCAGGACCAATTGATTTCAAGAAAGTCATCGGGTGGAATGTGCCCGCACCAACTTCCATATCTAGTGGTTGTGCAATTACACAGCCTTGCTGTGCCCAATAGTCCTGTAAAGCCAGGATCAACCCTTGAAAGGTTTTGATATCATATTTTTGCATAGTTGGCTTTTATATTTATTTGGTACATGGGACTCAAATTAGCGGCAAATCAAATAGCGCAAAATTGAGTTTTAATGATTGAAAATTATGCTCAGTATACCGTGTGCAGTGCACAGAATTAAGCGTTAAAACGAAAAAAAGGAGGGTTTCCCCTCCTTTTTTATGGATTTGCTATGAGGCAGTCTTATACGTCTAAGTTAACTACTCTTAGTGCATTCTGCTCAATGAAGTCACGGCGAGGTTCAACTTGATCACCCATCAAAGTAGCGAATAGCTGATCTGCGGCAATCGCATCTTCGATAGTCACACGTAACATGCGACGTGCGTCAGGATCCATGGTTGTTTCCCACAACTGGTCTGGATTCATCTCACCTAATCCTTTATAACGTTGTGTATACAAGCCACGCTTAGATTCATTGATTAGCCAATCAAGGGCTTCAACGAAACTGCTAACAGACTGAGTCTTCTCACCGCGTTGGATATAGCCACCTTCCTCGATGATATGTGCAATTTGCTTACCTGTGTTTGCAATCCGCGCATAATCTTTAGAAGTAATAAAGTCATAACTTAGCGTGTGTGCTTTATCAACACCGTGCTGACGAATATTCACCACTGGATAATACATGTGACGTTCATCATCATAACTCACTGCTGCTGAGAAAATTGTTGCGTCATCGTCATGCTTAATAAGATCAGCAACAAGGGCTTCACTCCAAGCAGATACTTTTGCTTCATCACTTAAATCTGCTTCAGTCAGCTCTGGCTGGTAGACAAGACGATTCATAATGGAAGCGGGGTATTTACGTTGTAGACGTCCAATTACATCAACCGTCTTTTGATAATCATGTACCAAGTTCTCTAAACGATTACCTTCAATAGCAGCAGCCCCTTCGTTTGAATAAAGTGCTGCGCCATCAAGCGCTAATGTTGTTAGGTACTCAGTCAATGCATGATCATCTTTAATATAACGCTCTTGCTTGCCTTTTTTCACTTTATACAATGGTGGCTGAGCAATATATACATAACCACGTTCAATGATTTCTGGCATTTGACGATAGAAGAAGGTCAATAGCAGCGTACGAATGTGTGAACCATCCACGTCCGCATCGGTCATGATAATGATGCTGTGATAACGAAGCTTCTCTGGGTCATATTCATCGCGACCAATGCCACAGCCAAGCGCAGTAATCAGTGTTGCAACTTCTTGTGAAGACAACATTTTATCAAAACGTGCTTTTTCAACGTTTAAGATCTTACCTTTCAGCGGTAATATCGCTTGGTTCTTACGATTACGACCTTGCTTAGCAGAACCACCTGCCGAGTCACCCTCCACTATATACAGTTCAGATAACCCAGGGTCTTTTTCTTGGCAGTCAGCCAATTTACCTGGTAAACCAGCAAGATCCATAACTCCTTTACGACGTGTCATCTCTCTTGCTTTACGCGCAGCTTCACGTGCTCTTGCAGCATCAACAATCTTATTCACGACTGTTTTAGCATCTTGCGGGTTTTCAAGTAAGAACTCATTCAGCTTTTCAGCCATGGCTTGCTCTACAGCGCCTTTCACTTCACTTGAAACTAGCTTATCTTTAGTCTGAGACGAGAACTTCGGATCCGGTACTTTCACACTGACAACCGCAGTTAGACCTTCACGTGCATCATCACCTGTTGCACTGGTCTTATTCTTCTTATTAAAGCCCTCTTTTTCCATATACGTGTTAAGTGTTCTTGTTAACGCCGCACGGAATCCAGCAAGGTGAGTACCACCATCTCGCTGTGGAATATTATTCGTGAAACAATAGATGTTCTCTTGGAAACCATCATTCCACTGCATAGAGACTTCAACACTGATGCCGTCTTCACGTTCAGTGGTAAAGTGGAAAACATGCTGATGTACAGGTGTTTTTTTACGGTTAAGATATTCAACAAACGCTTGGATACCACCTTCATATTTGAAGTGGTCATTTTTATTTTCTTCGCGCTCATCTGTTAGGATAATACTTACCCCAGAGTTGAGGAAAGACAGCTCTCGAAGACGTTTTGCAAGAATATCGTAATGGAAGTTTATATCTGAGAAAGTTTCAGGACTTGGCCAAAACCTCAGTTCAGTACCTGTTGACTCAGCTTCACCAATAACAGCCAGTGGTGCATCTGGCACACCCATAGTGTACTTTTGTTGATGCACTTCGCCATCTCGGCGGATAGTTAATTGTAGTTTTTCAGAAAGTGCATTAACAACAGAAACACCTACACCGTGTAGACCCCCAGATACTTTATATGAGTTATCATCAAACTTACCACCAGCGTGTAGTACAGTCATGATTACTTCAGCAGCAGATACGCCTTCTTCTGGGTGAATCGAGGTTGGTATACCACGACCATTGTCGCGTACAGAAACAGAACCATCAGTATGTATTGTCACGAATATATCGTCACAGTATCCAGCTAATGCTTCATCAATTGAGTTATCAACAACTTCGAAGACCATGTGATGTAATCCAGTTCCATCATCAGTGTCGCCGATATACATTCCTGGACGCTTTCTTACTGCATCCAATCCCTTCAGTACTTTAATACTGGATGAATCATAATTATCAGACATGGTTAATTCCAATTAATTTGTTATTAAACGACCATGTTCCACGTGGAACATCTCAATATCTTTATCGAGTAGTTCCACAACAGGCGTTAAACTGTCTGAACTGATTGCTGAGATAAACAGTTGTGAGTCGCAAATAGTAAGTAGTTTTGCTACACACCCTAGAGTCTCAGAACTCAATTCAGATGGTAAATCATCGATTAGCAAAATAGACTGTTTTTCAGTCTCTTGTTCAATCAAGTTGTTCTGTGTAATCTTGAGCGCATAAAGTAACAGCTTAAGCTGGCCTCTGGACATAATTCCTTCAACATTATGACCATGCACTTTAAAATTAAAGTCTGCTTTATGAGGGCCTCGGCTTGTATAACCGAGTTTTAAATCTCGCTCAAGCTGTGTTTGAAGGACGTCACTTAGTTCCCCTTTCCAACCCGCATCGTAGCGAGTTTCAAGGCCTTCAAAAACAGAGCTAATCCCCCCTATCTTATCAAAAAAATAGCCTTCAAACCTACTTATATACGCTTTTCGATAGATATTTATTTGTTCAGCTAATTCAACAAATTGTTTGTCCCAAAACTTTATCTGCTCAATGCAATTTGCAGGCTTAGTTTTCAATAATGCATTGCGCTGCTTAAGGACTTTATTGAAGCTTTTCCAAACATCAAAAAATAAATGTTCCACGTGGAACACCCCAAGATCAAGGAACTTTCTTCTCTCTTTCGGACCGCCGAAAAACAATTCGTAGCTTTCTGGTGTTATGACTTGAACAGGTAGAATTTGTGCAAGTTCAGCAATTCGCCGACTTGCTTGTCCTTGAATACGAAGCTGAGTATCTCCACTTTGATCTTTGCTAATTCCAATTGGTATAGACAAGTTATGTAGTTGTTTTTTCCCATGAACAATACATTTAACTTGGCTACTACGGATCATTAGCTTGTGTTTATTCGTTCGAAAAGAGCGACCGCTAGATAGGAAATAAATGGCTTCAAGCAAGCTAGTTTTACCACTACCGTTTTGGCCTAAAATCAAATTAAGATCTTTTGAGGGGGAAAGAGAAATCGCCTCAATGTTTCGAAAGTCATTAAGGCTTATATGTGTCAAACTCATTGAGCGCCCTCTACAGGCGCATTGGCATTACAACGTACATTGCATCATCCTCGCCACTGCCTTCGATCAAGGCACTGCTATTTGAATCAGCTAAAGTAAATTGTACGTCCTCTGTTTTTAGCGTGTTTAACACATCTAGCAAGTATGAAACATTAAAACCGACTTCAAGGTCATCTCCTTGATAGTTTACTTCTACTGTTTCTTCGGCTTGCTCTTGTTCTGGGTTATTCGCACTGATCTTCAAAATGCCGCTGCTCAGATTAAGTCTAACACCACGAAACTTTTCATTTGATAAAATCGATACACGCTGAAATGCACTGCGTAACCATTCACGGTTGGCCGTTACCAATTTATCACCACCACGAGGTAAAACACGGCGGTAATCTGGAAAACGTCCATCAACCAACTTACTCGTAAAAATAACTTCTTGATCAATAATTCGGAAATGATTTGCACCAAATTGTATAGTCAACTCTTCATCATCTGCAGGAAGAAGGCGCATTATTTCTAACACCCCTTTGCGTGGGATGATCAATTGTCTTTGTGCACCAAGAGACTGCTCAAGTTGTTTTTGTGCAATCGCTAGCCTGTGACCATCAGTCGCCACAGTTTTGATTTCGTTACCATCCACTTCAAATGACATTCCATTTAAATAGTAACGTACATCTTGGTTAGCCATCGAAAAATGTGTTGCTTCGAGTAACTTACGTAGCTCTAAACGTGTTAGCTTAAATTCGACTTCACCTTGCCACTCTTCCAAATTAGGAAAATCTTCAGCGGCTAATGTTGTCAAAGAAAAGCGACTTTTCCCACTGGTCAGTAAAACTTGATGCTCTTGTGTACTGAAATGTAAATCTGAATTATCAGGCAGACTCTTACAGATATCTAACAACTTCTTGGCTGGCAATGTAAGCTTGGTATCTGCGGTCTCATTATCAAGTGTAATAGACGCAACTAACTCTATTTCTAAGTCAGTTCCCGTCATTGACAGTACACCATTTTTTACTTCTAAATGTACATTCGACAAAATAGGAAGTGTGTGTTTGCGCTCTATTGCACCTGACACTTGCATTAACGGCTTTAAAAACTGTTCTCTTACTATCGTTATTTGCATCACTTAACCCTTAAGATGACAATGTTCTGATCAAGTTTTGATAATCTTCTTTTACTTCGTGACTTTCTTCACGAAGCTCTTTTACTTTACGACATGCGTGTAATACGGTTGTGTGGTCTCTACCACCAAATGCATCACCAATTTCAGGCAAACTATGATTTGTCAGTTCTTTTGACAATGCCATAGCCACTTGTCGTGGACGAGCAACAGAACGGCTACGTCGCTTTGATAACAAATCAGACACGCGAATACGATAATACTCAGCAACAGTTCTTTGAATATTATCAATCGTTACTAACTTATCCTGCAATGCTAATAAATCACGTAAAGCTTCTTTCACAAATTCAATCGATATTGGACGCCCAGTGAAATTAGCATTCGCTATGACACGGTTTAACGCCCCTTCCAATTCACGGACATTTGAGCGCAATTTCTTAGCAATAAAAAAAGCTACCTCATGTGGTAGGTTAATGTTACTTTGCTGTGCCTTCTTCATTAAAATTGCAACACGCGTTTCTAGCTCAGGCGGCTCAATCGCAATCGTTAATCCCCAACCAAATCTAGATTTCAGTCTGTCTTCTACCCCTTCAATTTCTTTAGGGTAGCGATCCGACGTCAAGATAATTTGTTGATTGCCCTCTAGCAGTGCATTAAAGGTGTGGAAGAACTCTTCTTGCGATCGCTCTTTATTGGCAAAAAATTGGATGTCATCAATCATCAATGCATCTACACTACGGTAATAGCGCTTGAAGTCTTCAATGGCATTATTCTGCAAAGCTTTCACCATATCTTGAACAAAACGCTCTGAATGCATATACACAATTTTTGCATCTGGCTTTTTATCAATGATGCCATTACCCACGGCATGTAACAGGTGTGTTTTACCTAAGCCAGTACCACCATAAATAAATACTGGATTAAACGCAGAACCAGGGTTATCTGCAACTTGTGTAGCAGCTGCCTTTGCTAATTGGTTTGACTTACCTTCGACAAAATTGTCAAAAGTATAATTTTCTTTAATATTAGATTTAACGCTAGATTTCGGAGCTGGCTCAACCTTTACATCATTCACTGGCGCCTGCATCTGGCTTTTAGCTGATGTTTGTGACGAGCTAGGTGCACTGAAATCATCAGCTGGTGTGCCCGCTGAAACTTGAGGTTGAACTTGCGCCATCGGCTTACTACCGACATCAAAACGTAACTCTGGCGCTTCATCGCCACAGATTTCGATCAGTAGTTCATTAATTCGATTTAAGTACTTTTCTCGAACCCAATCTAACACAAAACGATTAGGTGCATAGATGGTTAAAGTATCTTCGGTACTTTCTGCTTGTAGTGGCCTAACCCACATATTGAACTGCTGCGACGGCAATTCATCTTGCAAAACATATAAACAACTTTGCCAAACCGACAGATACAC